>NZ_JBQIQO010000003.1:0-38654 GCF_056799795.1 Rikenella sp. | reverse complement strand
GCCGCTGGGCGACAAGGCCGAAACCGATGGGTTGTGGTAATGAAAGAGGCGTTGCTTCTGCGGCTCGCAAAGCCGCACGGGACAGACGCACAGCGTCTTTTAATGGCCGCCTCTACCATAATCGCCCCTGCGCGTACCCTTTCCTGTTTATTCCGAGAGGCAACGCAACGGAAAACCGTAACCACGACCGCTCACGTAGCTGGGGTTGATGTTCGAGGTGTAGAAATTCAAATTCCGCCCGCCGATGCTGTTCACGGACGACGACCAATCGTAACCGTAATTTCCCGTCTGATACAGCAGCCCGTCGCCGTGGCTGAGGAAGCCCGGGGCGGGAACCGGCGGATCGGGGCCAAATTGTGCGAATCGCCGTTTTTTCGTATCTTCCGGTCGCTATGCATGTGCCCGATTCCACCTATCCGATTCATATTTACGTCCTTCAGCTCGAAGACGGCTTTTGGTACGTGGGAAAAACGCACCATCCAGACGGACGGTATCGACAACATCTCCACGGAAAGGGGGCCGAATGGACCAAGTTGCACAAGGTCGTCCGGTGCTCGGAGCGGCAGGTCTTCTATGTCGAGACCGAATACGACGAGGATAAGTATGAAAACCGGGTGACGATCGAGTGGATGGAACGCGAAGGGTGGCAGCGGGTGAGGGGAGGAAGCTGGTGCGAAGTCTCGGAAGAGAAGACCCTCCGGAAACTGCATCGTTACGGCTATTTCCGCCAGATCAAAGCCTCGAAGCAGCAGTTCGCGGCACAGGCCTTGGTGCGTTATGTCTTGGAGTTGCGGGATGGAAAATATTTTGTCGGTTATACGCGAGACCTGAAGCGCACGTTGCGAAAACACGAGTACGGAAGGGGAGCCGAGTGGACGAAAAAATACAAACCGGTGGGGCTGGTGCAGGCCGATCCGTTCGAAACGCCTATGGGCAGTGTCCGAAATCGGCGGGATGTCGATCCGCTGGTGATCGAATGTTTCGGGCGGTACGGATACGAAAATGTACGGGGCGGGTCATTCTCGGCGGTGGACGAGGACGACCATCTCGAAGCCTTGATCCGATACGGCGTTGCGCTCGATTGACGGGGAGACGTCTTGGATGCTGAATAAATTGGGAGTGTCGAAGTGAAAATAGTTGTACGAATGGGAGTTGTCTTATTGGGGCTGGTGGCGATTGCGGGGATAGCGGCAGTCGTGTTTCTCAACCGGCCGCAGTTCGGTCGGCTGCCGCGCGGCGAACGGAAGGAACGGATCGAGAGGTCGCCGAATTTCCGGGACGGGGAGTTTCGGAACCGGCAGGCGACGGTGATGATGACGTCGAAGGGGGAATGGTGGAGGACGGTGTGGAAGTTCCTCTTTCGGGAGGATGCGGCGGGGGTGAGGCCGACGAAACCGATGGAGGTGACGAGAACCGATCTGAAAGCGTTGGATGCGAACCAAGAGTTGCTGGTGTGGTTCGGGCATTCGTCCTATCTGGTGCAGACGGCCGGGCGGCGGATACTGGTCGATCCGGTCTTTTGCCGGGCTGCGCCGGTCTCGTTCGTCAACCGTCCGTTTGCGGCTACGGATGCGTATGCGCCGGAGGACATGCCGAGGATCGACTATCTGGTCATTACGCATGACCATTGGGATCATTTGGATTACGAGACGGTGGTGCGACTCCGCGAGCGGGTCGGACGGGTGGTCTGTCCGTTGGGGGTGGGCGAACATTTCGAATATTGGGGGTTCGAACCGAAACGGATCGTCGAACTGGACTGGGACGAGGAGGCGATGACGGAGGAGGGATTCAGGGTGGTTTGTCTGCCAACGCGTCACTTCTCGGGACGCGGCTTGCGGCGGAACCGGACGCTGTGGGCTTCGTTTCTGATCGATTCGCCGACGCAGCGCATCTACATCGGAGGGGATGGCGGATACGACGATCGGTTTGCGGATATCGGACGCCGGTTTCCGGGTATCACGCTGGCGATGCTCGAAAACGGTCAGTACAACGAGGCGTGGCGGTATATTCACACGATGCCGGAGTATTTGGGACGTGCGGCGAGGGAACTGGGGGCGGAACGGATCGTGACGGTGCATCACTCGAAGTATGCGTTGGCGCGGCATGCGTGGGATGAGCCGCTGGAGCATGCGCGGAGGTTGGCGGAGCGGGATTCGTTGCCGGTCGTGATGCCGGGGATTGGAGAGGTGGTGAGGCTGGGCAACTGAATCGAGTGTTGAGGTTTTCGATGCTTGGGGGTATCGGAAAAGGGAAAAATATTTGGCGTAATCGAAAATAGGTGTTATTTTTGCTGCCGGATTCGCAGCGGGGGATCGAGGAGAATATCCATTGGGTAGGCCGGGGAGAAACATATTAGTGCGGAAATAGCTCAGTTGGTAGGACACAACTTTGCCCGAAACGGCGGTTCAGCCGTTTCCGAGAGGGGTTTTCAACCGCGGCAAGGTACGGGGGGCGAAACATATAATTGCGGAAATAGCTCAGTTGGTAGAGCACAACCTTGCCAAGGTTGGGGTCGCGAGTTCGAGTCTCGTTTTCCGCTCACGAAGGCAGTCTGAAATGGCTGCCTTTTTCTTTTGATTGTCAGCCGGTTGCTTCGCTAATGCGAGCGATGCGGCAGGGATTCGCGATTGCACGAATCTTCGCAAACCGATGACAGAATACGGATTTTTGGACCTATGCTTTACAGCATGCTTTACACGTTTTACAGAGAATAGCCTACCGTTCGCATAACAGCGAATCACATGAAAATCAAAATCGTATGTCGACAAGACGCGCTCAACCGACACGGACGTTTCCCATTGTCACTCCGTTTCACGCACCGGCGGCAGATCAAGACCGTCGCGCTGGGTATGACCGTCGTTTCTGTCGAATGATCGAACGTATGGAGTCGGTGGACGAGTACGGACGGCTTCGAAATATCATCGCGTCACTTATTCTTTTTCTTTGTGGAAGCAATTTCATCCGTAGGATCTGCACTTCGAGGAAATCACCTCGTCCATGCTGCGCGATTTCGAACTGTATTTGGAGCGAAAGGGAATCGGAACAACTCAGTATTCCAACAGCCCCTACCAAAATTTTGGTAGGGGCTGTTGGAATTTTAAATCAGCATTATTGCGTATTTCTTGAATAGTATCAATAGATTTACCAATTTCTTGCTGTTGCTATTTCATTTCTTTTATTATCTACTATAGATATTAGTTCTTTAATCGACTCTTTTAGTTCTTTATGCTCTGATTTATCATCATATAGGATGAATTCCAGATTCATTGATTCCGAATACACATCCAATTCTTGTTCTGATGTATATTTTTTTGGTAAAACAAAATAATGTTTATGGCTGACTTTATGTCTGAAAGCATGATTTTCAAGCAATAATTGAATATCAGGATCATTCAAACCTGCCCCAATGAAAACAAATGTTTTAGTTAGAGCTAAGGCTTCTAATATTTCATAAAAAGAACGGTATAGATTTCTCTTTTCTATATAATCTAATTTGGAGAAAATTACCTGATTAGGAGAATCTATACATCCATGAATCTTTAATATAATATAAGCATCATCTCGTAATACATCAACAATGTCTGTATCATAATAGTATTTGGTTATGATAGTTCCTTGTGTTTCACTTGCAGCATATGACTCATAAATTTTATCAAAATTAGGCGTTATAACAATTCTTGAATCTAATAGAAAGATATCTTTATGAATATCAGCCACCTTAAATCCCGGCCGCTGAAATTCATCTCTCAATAAATTAATAAATTTGCCGCTATCCAAAGAATTTTTCAACAATTCACAAGCCATCAAATAATCCCCTCTTTTAATACAATTGGAAATTACTTTTTTATCAGAGGCATTTGCAACTTGCGAAACACCGGCTTTCAAAAACTCAGACCATGTCTTAGGCGATCTTCCGGTCTTGTTTGTTGCATTTTTAGAGACTCCTGCCCCTAAAAATAAAACGCATTGCCTCCGAGCGATATCTGTGATCAAATTAATCGGCCAGCTGATCATAATAATCAATATTACATAAAATCCTTTCGGTTATACTTCCTATGACTGCCTTAAAATCAGAAACCTTTGTAAAATGAGCGCCAACAACTCCATCGGCTTTGGATAGTCTGAAAATAGGTTTGTGAGCAGCTTGTGACAGGGGAACGAGACTATGCAAGGTTGGAATTTCTCCCAAAAGTAAGATGTTTGGATTTGATAATTCTGGATAGAAAGGCGACAGCTTTGTTGTAATGATATTATGAAATTTTCGTATAATGGCATCGTATGCTTTAACTGGTCTTATTGTGTCCTTTTTCTTTTTTGCTGTATACTGTTGATTGACATATCCTAAGAACTGAATACAAAAATTTACATTAATATTATTGATATTATATGGATGTCCTTCTTTATTTTTAAAATCCTCAAGTCCTCGGTTTAAATATTTTTTCCATTCCGCTAAGGATTCCGAAATATTTTCGATAGCTTTTTGACTAAAAATATCGGAAGACATTGGGATAATAAAATAATCACATCCAATCAATACATTTCTATTGATTGCTCCTAATGATGGACCAACATCATAAATAATATAATCATAATCAGAGGATAGCTTGTAAGCTAAATCTTTGAAGATAAATGTTGTTAGTAAACCTCTTTCTTCTCCTGAATTACTGCTCAACCAATCTCCGCTAAAAAAATCCTCCAGAATAGCAAATCGGGGATCTCCAATAATGATGTCTACGTCAAATCCCGTACTATTATAGATTGGAATATTCTCCTTAGGCATGTAGCCCTTACCTCTTTTTAAGTGTTGAACTATATCGTAAATGGTGGAGTATTTTTTAGTAGTGTAAAAGTCTTCAATACATTGTTCCGAGAACATGTATAAAGTTGCATTACATTGGGGGTCTGCATCTATAACTAAGACTCGTTTATGTAAATATAATTTTAAATACGCAGCAACATTGCATAGTAGTGTTGTTTTTCCAACCCCACCCTTGTTGTTAAAGATTGCAAAAGATTTCATCGTATGGTGTTTTTTTGTAAAGATAGTAATTTTACAATCAAGATTGATATATTTAATGATTCTCTGTCGAACTTTCTCAATCTTTCTTCATACGACCGTTTGTACATCCGCTTGATTTTCTCGTCAAGGAAAGAGCGGTCTATTAACGCATAGACCTCCGGTTGCTCCTGTGTGAACTGATCGAGAATCTCCGTCATCTTTTTCGGCAACACGTTGATCCGTCGCCCGAATGTCTCGAAATCAGTCTGGCAAGGGTGTTCCGTTCGCGTATAGCCATCGGAATATTCCGCTTCAGGAATCAATCCGCCTTGTAGGGCGAAATCCTCGTCCGTGACATGAATCGAAGTATTCGTAGCGATTTTAACGATACGTTTGACGCGAACTGTTATTTCACGAAAAGCGGCTTCGACAGCTTCTGCATAATGGGAATCTTCGAATAATTTTCGTGTTGCAGCCGCTATCGTCGGATGAATATCACCCATGAATCGTATCTTGCATTTTTTTGACAGCTTTCCGAAACGTAAATCAAAGTCGCTATTATTTGCCCTAATATGAATGGGTTGATGCCGTTGTTCGGAGCGATTATTATGCGTTGCCCATATTGATTGAATCCCTCATAGTCGCGGATTTTCAAATTAGGCAAGAGTCTGTCCCGCAATCTATCGCGGTACATATCCAGCGCTTGCGGAAAGAACGGAAGCAACTTATAAATACTCTCGTATAAATCCCAATAATTTATTCTATCGCAAGGCGTGCTGCTGTCGATAAGATCGGTTATCGATTTGAGCACACATTGGCATATTTCCAATTATTTTTCAAATACACCCGACAGTTTTATTGTGTAATTCCTATAAATTGCAACCTTTTTACTGATTTTTTCAACTAGTATTACCAAATCATGAGTACGCAATATCCGAGTTTTTCCAATTCCCGTTTTTTCGTTCGTCCCGTTCTAAATTATCCGCGATCTTTTTTTCCCAATGCTCGAAATTGGTCGATGGGAGATGGGAATGCTTGCAATCTTTATAACCGTGCCAAAAACAACCGTTCACGAATACCGCAGTCTTATATTTCGGAAAAACGACATCAGGCGTCTCTTTTAAGCTGTTCGCCGCCAGCGGTGAGTGCAACGAGCTCCGTCGAGTTGCAGCCCGCCGCAGGGGGTGACGGCGAACTGCGCGACCCAAAGGGTCGCAGAAGCTCGGCCCAAAGCACAGCCCCATTCTGTTGATTTCGGTCTGTGCGCTCCGAGGGTAGGACGAACGGCCCAGTGCGCAGACCCGGCGACCCGCCGGGTCGCAAAAGCGACACCCATTCACCGCCTAAAGCTCTCGGGTTCGGCCTGTCCGCCCATCCCCCCGAAGCCGCTACGCGGCTTGAGCGACAATCGCGGTCCAAAGCACAGCCAACAGTTCAGCCCAACCCACCACCCAAAGCAGAACCCAGTTCTCCGCCCGTATCAGCCTCACTGCGGCTCCGCTGTCGCTCCGCCGGTACCGCTCGGCACCCGAAAGATAGGCGTATCTACTCCTAAACGTCGCCCGCTGGGATTTCATCTCGATTTTGCTGTCGCAAAATGAGCGAAATCCCTCTTTACGCGGGCGGGCGCGCCCACAGGGCGTTTTAATGCCAGCCTCTACCCCAATTCTCTGTTCGCGCGCCTGGGGAAATCTTGTCAAAACGTGCCAGCACATTTTGACGATTTCCCTCTTTAGGCGAGGCGCGCATCTGACCATTGCCCCGGCTAGAACTACCCTACGCGGGCGGCGGTCGGCTAGTAAGGCATAGACAACCCTAACAAAATCCCAACGGGCGCACGGACAGGACGGAGCGATACTATGTATCGCTTAACCAGTTCTATCCAACCCTTTGTACACGCACCGGATAAACGAAACTACCGCCTCCCGAAAGTCCCCCCGTCATATTTCCCCCATCTTGCGGAGTTCCGCTTCGCACGCCTCCATTTCACGGAAAAACGCCTCGCCGAAACGACGGACGATCGGCTCCCGCAGCGTCCTATAGAGCGGTTCCCCCCGCTCCGCCCCCAGCACCTCCGCCGCCCGGCAGACCTCCCACCGGTGATACTGCAACCCCGTCATCCCGTTCGAGAGCCTCACCAGCCGAATCGGATAGAGATGACACGAAATCGGTTTTCGGAACGGCGTGCGGCCCTCCCGCCACGCCTTTTCGATCGCACACCACGTCACCCCATTCTCCCGGATCGCATAGACACACTCCGCCCCGGCCGCGACCAGCGGCGTCGTGAGGTCCCCCTCTTCGTCCGTCACCGCCACCCCCAGCCGCTGCACCACCCCAATCCCCTCCTGCGTCATGTACGGCGCATAGTGCTCCCACTCGTTTTCCAACTCCGCCACCTCCTCCGCATCGAGCGGCGCCCCCGCATTGCCCTCCACACAGCACTCCCCCCGACACGCCCCCAGGTCGCAGCAGAAACGAGCCGTAAAGAGCTCCAAACTAATGATTTTATCGTCTATCTGTATCATTTCAAGTCCTTTCCCGTGATGTATGCGACAAAGATAGGGTTTCTTGCCCGAACCGCCCCCCGTCCGACAAACATACGATGAACATAGTTTCGGTTCAATAGCGGAATTTCGGAAAGTTTGGCCGAAATTTGCCGGTGCAATACCCCAAAAGAGTGTTCGCTACGAAACATTTTCTATCTTTGTCGGTGTCAGGAGCATGGCTTCCGGCAGACATATTGATGAAAGTGTTTAGCTTTTGTCCTTGATAGGAAATCTGGTAAATTTCAAAGTCACAAGGATAGCAATAACACTCGTCACTTGTATACGTATGCCTCGTTCTGAGCGTGCTTTATACAGGTGTGGGGTATTGTTTATTTGTGACTTGGGCTTACCAGAGCCTCCTATCGGATAAACTAACGACTCCACACTTTCTTTTTTCTACACACCCTGTCTTTCTCGGAGTCGGAGGGGCGACAAAATTTTTATGCTGATGAAAAAGCATCTTTTCGTTTTCTTAACGGCCTTGGCGGCTGTTATGGTTTCGTCCTGCAAAAAGGACAACGACGAACTCGACAATCCCAACGGCCCGTGGAGCGTCGAACTAACGGCAGAATGTAAAAGTTCCTATGGCCCCGAGTTTGAGATCGAGCTTGCCGGTACGGGAACTGTTACGATTGACTGGGGGGATGGGACGGTGTTGGAAAATTTCCAAATGCCTGAGTTAAAAGAAGAATATGACGAAGAGGACGGAGAGTGGTATGAGGGGGCGGAATATACCCACCGATACGACAAAGTCGGTAC
The DNA here is from genome assembly GCF_056799795.1 of Rikenella sp. Lineage (NCBI taxonomy): Bacteria > Pseudomonadati > Bacteroidota > Bacteroidia > Bacteroidales > Rikenellaceae > Rikenella > Rikenella sp. The sequence goes on along the minus strand of NZ_JBQIQO010000003.1, from coordinate 30,350 downwards.
TTATTTGGTAAAAGTAACCGGTCAGGACGGAGCCATTACGTTATTGGGGGCAAATAATGGTGATTTGTCTTCTCTTGTATTGAACCATTGCAGCCGGTTGCAATATTTGTATTGCTACTATAATCTATTGCCCTCACTGGATGTCAGCGGGTGTACGCAGTTGAAAGTGTTGAATTGCGAGGTTAATTTATTGACTTCGTTGGATGTTAGCAAGAATACGCAGTTGAAACAATTACATTGCCGCACCAATCAACTGACCTCGCTGGATATCAGCAAGAATACGCAGTTGAAATATTTGGAGTGCGATGACAATGAACTGACCCTGCTGGATGTCAGCAAAAATACCCAGTTGGAATGGTTGGATTGCAGGGATAATGAACTGACCGCACTGGATGTTAGCAAGAATACCCAGTTGGAAAGGTTGTATTGCCACTGGAATAAACTGACCTCGTTAGATATCAGCAAGAATACGCAGTTAAAAATATTGGAGTGCCACGAAAATCAACTTGCCTTGCTGGATGTTAGCAAGAATACGCAGTTAAAAAGATTGGAGTGCCACGAAAATCAACTTGCCTTGCTGGATGTTAGCAACAATACGCAGTTGAAAGGGTTGAGTTGCTACGACAATCGCCTTTCTGTTGCAGCCATGAACAAAATCTACAACGATCTGCCGGTGGTAGGCCAAGGAGAAGGGTACCTTGAAGTAGATAAAGCCACCGCCGGAGACTACCAGATCGCGGAAGAGAAAGGGTGGTGGGTCGTTTTGCGATAACAAAGTTGTTAATGTAGAATAATTACACTCCCTTCTCAGCTATGGGGAGGAAAACAAAATTCAAATAACATGGAAAAATACAGACGCGTTGAATACTACGTTAATCCACATCACGATGCTGGATTTGGTGATGTCGAAGATTTTGAAAAACAAACAGCTATCGCAGTGGGGATATTTCATCAATTTGCAGCAAACTATGACATATACAATGGGGTACTTATTCGCTGTACCGATGCCATTGTCGAAGATGAAAAAACAGGAAAAGTCACACATTTAAATAGCAGGCAAATCTGTCGATTCTTACAGACAGATTGTGATCGTTAAGGCTCACGATTGATATTTTTACAAATTTGCATTATATCCCCGTTGCGTCTCGGCGCGCGGGGTTTTTCTTTTCTGTCCCGCCACCCAGCTCCTCGGGCCCCCCCTTGCACCGGCGGCACATTTTTCATACCTTTGTATCCGTTCGGCGCACAATTTGCCATACCTGTGCACCGTTCTATCATTGCTTGGGGCTGACCGGTTTTGACAGCGGGTTAAGAGTCTCGGGGCAAGCATGCCGAGGGTTGTAAGGGACCTCGTTAAACGGAACTTTCAAACTACAAATGGCAATAACAGCTATGCACTCGCTGCGTAATCTCACCAAGTGACATTACCTTAATCCGCCCGGCCAAGGAGTCGGGCCGACGAGTACCCGCCGGAAAGGGACCGCTTTCAGCCCGTTTCGGCAATGGGTATCAATCAATTGAGAGATAGCCCCTTGACAGTCCGGTTCCTGGGGCGAACTTTAACGGACTACGGATCGGGTTCGGACGTCTTCCTCCTGGCCCCCTTCCCGACAACGAAGCGAAGACTAAGCATGTAGAACACTTCGGGGTTCCTCGTTTGGACGAGGGTTCGATTCCCTCCAGCTCCACGAATCGAACTGATTTTCAATCAGTTTACCTACAGACCGATATTGGGACAAACGTCCGATATCGGTCTTTTTGCATTTGCCCCCGCCGAATATCCCGGACTGGCGAACTCCCCGATTTCATATCCCCCAGGCCGAGAGCAAAACTCCTGTAACCCACCGAAACACCACAAAAAAGGCGTTCCCTCCGAAGAGAGAACGCCCGAAAATTCGATCGGCTCCAGCCCACCCAACTAATTATCAACCCCCTACCCCTGCATTCTGCACGATCACCGTATTCCAATCCTGAATCGAGATGAAGATCTTATCGATCGCAATTTCGATAAAGACCGGCAAGACCACCTCCTCCGGACTCTCCGGATCGACCCCGCACTCGGTCGGAATCACCGGCACCCGGGCGATCCGCACCCCCTCTTTAAACAACACCAGCGTCACGCCGTCCCCATCCCCGAAACGATTCATTTGGAACTCCGCCGTTCTGCGATAATTAGCCAAGTCCGTCGTCAACTCAGGCGTAAAGCAACAGCCGTTCTCCCCCCCTCCATGCATCGTCCCCGCCCCGTCTATCGTCCCCGGCACCCCCTCCAGACAAGCCGCATACTCCTCCACCAGCGCCGGATTATCCTCATCCGACTGCAATGTAAGCTGCACCTGATAATACCTCGGCACCAGCGCCGGGCAAGCGCACACCGGCTTCCCCCTCCTCACCGTATGCGTCGTCACGCTGTGATACACCGCATCCGACCCGACATACTCCCGATTCGGGTCGAGCGTCACCGCCAACTCCTCCCACGTCGAGACCCCCGGCTTGAGTTCCGCCAACTGCGCCTGCTCCAGATTGGCATAGCACACCACCCGATATTCCCCCTCCGGCACCCCCGCCAGCAACGTATCCACCCTTTTCCCCGTCTCCCCGTCCCTTCCCGTCGCCTTAGCCGCCACCCCGTCTTCGAGTTCCAGAATATTCTGAAACACCCCCTGCGGATCATAGACCATCGCATGCAGCGTCCGAACCCTGTCGTTATCCGGAAACTCCAGCAGCAACGTCGGTTTCATATTGATCTCGACGTCCAGTTTTTCGGTCAGCGTACAACCGCTCATCCCCGCCATTCCCGCCGCCACAGTTGCCGCTAAAATTAATATCTTCCTCATTCTTTCTCCTGTTTATGCAGATACGGTGACATTTCCGGGTCGAGATTGGCCCGATATTCCAGCAAGTCGTCCAGTTCGCACGCCTTCCGGAAGCACTGTTCTCCCAGTTTCCACTCGCCCAGCCGCGAGCAAACGATCGCCCTCAGATATTCCACCTGCGCCGACGACGGCAGTTCGAAGAGAATCTCCCTCGCCGCCCCATTGAACCCCCTCGACAAGAGCGCGACCGCCGTATTCTGGTCCCGATACGGCATCAGCAACGTCGAAGCCTCCTCGTAATGACGCGTGCGCAACAGCTCGACCGCCCGCTGGTACACCGTATCGACCACCGTGGTATGGATCGTGTCCTTGAGCATCCCCACCCTCCGGAGGTTGTATTTGAAGTCCACGACCCTGAGCCTCGGATAGATCACATCCCGAATGTAGCGATAATCCTTTCCGTACTGCTTCCTGATCGCCGCCTCGCGTTCATCCGGATCCGCGATTTGTTTCGCCAGCCTCAATATCTCGTCCCGATGCTCGATTTGGTCGTCACGCACCACCTCCCGCTTGAAGTCCGTCCAGTTTTCACCCTCCCAACGCACCGTGAGGAGCGTATCGAGTTCCGGGAAATCGAACTCCTGCTTCAGATACCTGCTCAAAGCGTAGGCCCGCTCCCTCGCCAACCGGTTATTGTGCCTAAAGCTCCCCTCCGGCGACGAAGCCGCCGTCAGGACGATACTGTCCACATAGAACTCATGCTGGTACAAGAGCGTGTGCATCAAGTCCCGAATCTGCCCCAGATTCTGAGCATTGTTCCCCAGCGAGTCCATGATTTTGGTATTATTGACCTTGAACGTCAAGTAATTCCGGTCGTTCACGACCGCAAACTTCTCGACGATCCGGGTCATATACCTCGTAATCGGCAGCACGAACGTCAGCATCGAACTGATATTGAACTGCAACGTATCGTTCGGCGGCACATCGTACGAACTACCGTCCAGCGCATTCACCCGCCCGTTGAGCGAGATATAGAGCCGTTTGTCATCCTCCTCGACCTTGACATCCTGCGTATAGAAGTACGTGATCTTCTCCTTCCCGTTCAGGATCGAGTCGAACCGGCTGCGATCCAGATACGGGAACTGCACGAAACGGTGAAACGCCTCCTTGAGCCGGCTCGTATCCTCCGCCGACAGATTCCCCTTCCTCCTACGCACCAACTTGCTCTGAAACTTCGAATACCGCCAGTAATTCCGTTCCTGCAACTTACTGAAGAGTCCCCCCCTCACCTGCAACGGTTCGAGTTCGACATTCCGCCCCTTTCGGTGCATAATCGGCGTAATGGTAAAACTCTGCACATTTCCCTGCAACTCCCTGGGCATGGTAATGAGGAAGTCGATCTGGATTTTACCGTCCCGTTCGGCCAGCATCCTGGTCTTCGCAATCACACTGACCTCCCTCGACCTGAGCAAGGCCACCGCCTCCCCGTCGTCCTCGATCACCATCGACCTGCGATTCGCCACAAAGAGCGACCCACTGTCCCCCTTCATTTCATAAATGGTCGTATCCTGCTGTTCATCCGCCTTCATCCGTTCCCTCATCTGCCTGGGCGTATGGGCCACCACACTGGTATACTGATGCCGTTCCAATCGGCTCGTCACGGCACAACCGTTGAAGAGGAGCGTCGTCAGCCAGCAGGCCGCAAAAAGGAGCAGAAAAGTACGCTTCATAAGCGAGTTCTATCCGAAAAGTAGTGATAAAAGAGATTCGACAAATCGTTAAAACAGGTACACAAAACTGACATCCGCCTTCGTCGGCGCCACCGTAATCCGTTTTGAGTGGTAGATGTACTCATCCTGCGTATAATCCGTATACCTCGGCCTTTTGGTATCCTGCATGTAGAGAATCCCCGCCCCGATCTCGACCCCGATCGTAAATCGTTTGGATATCAGCCAGCAATGCCCCCACGAGAATCCCGGCCCGACCAGAAACCCTTTTCTGGTATTGTATTTATCCCCGAGATCATACCACGCCCCGCTGAGATGCACCCCCCAGAACGAACCGGCATTGGGTTCGAACCTCCAGAACCTGAATCCCGGCTGCACCCCGACCCCCATGAGCGAGAGTTTATTCATTTTGATCGGATTGGCATACAGTCCGATATCGAGCGAAGATTTCTGTCCGACCGCGATATCGCATCCGATATTGATCGTGCCCGAGAGCAACAGCAGCCCATTTCCCCTAATCGAGTAGAACTGCGCATGCGCCTTGTTTCCGGTCGCCGCCATCCCGACCAGCAGCACCGCCACAGCAAAAATAGCCCGTATGATTTTTTTGCATTCCACAGCCGCTAATATGAAAAGTATTACGGTGTCACCCTGATATCATGAGTATGAAACGTCGTGGTTCCATAACGTGTCGTCATTTTGAGCAAGAGAGTCACACTCTGCCCCCCGTCACCCAACGCCGTCTGAGTATACTTCACCTTGCACTTCACCTTTCTCGTTCCCGGTTGGTTATCCGTCCGCAACATGACATACGTGAAACCACCATGTTCCGACACATTCGACAATTCATCTCCCACTGTCCCATCATCCTCCAGCTCGAATACATGGAATTGCGACACCCCGGTAGCCCCCGTCGCCGAACAGATCAACTTCACCTCATCGTTAAAATAGTTTGAGCACGTCAATTCCAGCTCAGCATCCACCTCATTCCCCAGCTTAAGATTTTTTTCGAACTTTTTTGTCACATCGATTTTCAGCGACGAGACCCGAATGTCGCTTAAGTCCGGCCCCCCTAACTGCAAATGCATCCGGTAATACGCATTTCCCTTGACATCAAAATTCCCTCCCTCCATATCGTTCCCGAAATAGATTGAAAATCCGTATTGACTACCTTCGTATTTCGCATCCATATAAAGATACGAAGCATACTGCGGAGCATAAAACCCATTCCGATCCTCCTGCGAATCAATCCCATCCACATCCCCCTGCATATTTTCCGGCAGATAAAAAGTCACCGGATCATTCATATTCCCCTCATTCGGCGTATCCATAAGAGGCAAGACATAGGGATTGAAATCCCCCATTGCAGTCGGTTTATTCCCCTTTTTTCCAAACAGCCCGAAACTGAGCGGGATATACTGCGTCGCAATGGAATTGATTTCCATTTTCCCCACCGCATCGCCCACCAGTTCATACGAGAATTCCACCTTAGCCAACCTTCTCACCAGATTGATCGTAATGGTCGGCAACCCACCTTCATCCCCACGCCGCACCTCCATCGTTTCGTCACAATAAGGATTATCCGTATTCCCCGACGGAGAAACCGAACTCATCAGCAGATTATCCGCCCGCGACAAATTATCCTCCCGATCATCTCCATCCAATCTTATCACCAACGTTTTGATATCGTTCTCCGTCATCGAGCAAAGTGCATCGCTGACCGTCGTCGGAGGCGTCTCCGGATCGTGTCCAGTCTCCGGACACAAGCTTTTCCCCGCATTAGCCACCGCATACATCCGATATTTTCCCAGCCGGATATTGGTCAATTTGACATGCTTCGCGACATCGACCGCCGAGAAATAGTAGTGTCTCACCTCCGGCCCCGTGGGCGACGGATATGATTTATGGACAAAGAAGAGATTGAGGTCATTCACCTGCCGTTCCTGCTCTTCGCGCGTCGCAGCACGTGTTTCGAGCTCATTACACCGCAGGATGAGCATCGCATCGACCAACTCAGAGTCCTTTCCCGCGTTCCCGTCCAGGGTATGCCTCCGGCAACCGCCCGCCAGCAGTACCACAGAAAGCATTCCCGTCCATAATATGAAACGACTGATATAACTCATGATTCTATCCACCGTTACCGCACCGCACGAGCGCCGCCGGAAAAATCTCCCCTGGCGGCACCCCGCGATGTGCAATCCGTGAAAAACGTAGAAAGAAAACCCTCTCGCAAAAGGTTAATTTCTATTCCCGATCTCTACATTTTGGGTCTTAAGAGGTTCCCACTCTTCGACCTTGATTTCCGCCACCACCTCATTCGAACTCAACCCATTGATCGCGACATCCACCAGATAAGATCCGTTCCGCACGAAGAGCCCGAAATTCGCATCCTTCGTATTATCGATACTCCCCGCCTCACCAGCCAGCGGAATTTCATACGTAATCGTGCTTTTATCCTCCTTGGTCTCCCAATTCCCATCAAAATCGAATTCTGCCGTCAAGAACAGAATCGGTTTGTATTCCGTCTTGGCAACCGCCGTCCCCGCAATCCCGTTCTCATAGATATAGAACAGATTCCGAAACAACGTAAAAGTTCCCGTTTCACTTGCTTTCACCGAATCCGGCACCTGCTTCAACGCATCATTTCTCAACGCGATCGACGAAATTGCCTTCGGTTTCATCAAGAATGTCTGCTGTGCCAAACTATCTATCTCCGCATTTATAATTCTGAAACCCGTCCCCGGATATTTCTTGATAAAATCCGACGTAATCGATGATTTGATCATCACCTTGGCCACCGTCCGTTTGAGCGGCACCGTCACCCGTGTCGGCACATTGTCAATCTTAGCCGGCGTAGTCGCTGACTCCTTGCCACTCATCGCAAATCCCTTATTATTCTGCTGATAATTTCTCTTCGCCTCTTTAGAAATCACCGAAAAACTCCCATTATACTCTACCAAATTACCGAAACGACTCACCGATCCGCTGATCATCCCCTCCTGATAATTCGTTCCTTCCAAAACACTTCGTGCCACCCCCTGCTTATTTGCCGCATAACTTGCCATTTCCGCCGTAAAATCGCAGTTAGCTATGGCATAAAAATCATACGACGTATTCTCCTTCACATTCGGAATCGCAAACACCGCCTTCCCCTTCTTCACCTCATATTCAGTAAACTGCCGCTGATAAGCACACACATCCTGCCCCGATTCATACACGAACATCGCCACATTATACACATCTTTCTCCCAATTTTCGGCTTTATTGTCGCCGAACGCCTTGGTCGCCGGTTCCCCCAGCATCACCTCCACGGTACTGGTAACTAAGACGGGATTTACTGTCTCCTGCTTCTTGCAGGAGACAGCCACTGCAGTGGCTGCGAGCACCGCACAGATTGATCCTTTCATGATTAAACTGCCAAAAATGTTAGAATTATCGTTTCAATTTCGTTCCTTCAAATCGCGCCCCAGCACACCGAGACGCGATCCGTTACAAGGTGCAAATGTAATGCTTTTTAACAATTAGCGACACATATTCGGAGTAAATTGCAGCAATCTTGTCGTATTCCTGCCCCCGACTCCCTCGCCCCCGCCCCGTAAAAAAGAGAGAGGACGACCCGCAGATCATCCTCTGACACAACGTTTTAACTCCCTCTTCAGTTCAATCCCCCCCGACAAAATCCCTCCGACAAAAACCCGCCTACTGAAAGAGAAAAAACAGACTCGCCGGCGTCAGACACAAGGCGCAATTCTCCTCCAGACTCGTCGTATAGTACAAATTCCCGCACTCCGGACACACCGACCACGAATTGATCACATTCACATCCGACCCGTCCCGCCCCAGCTTCACCAACGCCCTCTGACAATAAATGACATGCCGTTCCGCCACCGTCCCCATCCACTCCAGGAGCCTCGCCGCATCCGCCGCCCGTTCCCTCCGCGCCGCCTCCGCAAAAGCCGGCAACAGCGTCTTCGCCATCGAATCCTTGACCCTCACCGTCGCCGCCAGATTCTCCAGCGTTCGCCCCCTCGTCAGCGCCGAATCCCGCAGCCCGACCAGCGTATCGCCATACTCCTCCAGGATTTCGAAATTCTTCTCCGTATGCACCCGTTCCGAGCACGCCAACGCCTCGAACAGATTGGCAATATTGTGCAGCCCCTCCTCCTCCGCCTGCGCCGAGAATTCGGCATACCTCCTCGCCGCATAGCCCTCGTCAGCCGATATATTTTTCAGATTTTCGATCGTCTCGACCGGCCGCGAACCGCAACCGCCGCACAACAAGACCCCACCCAGCAATCCGCCCCACACACCCGCACCCAGGAAATACCGTCGTATCATCTTTCGATTTCGTTTACCCCGCCGCCCGAAACGGAAAGCGAACGGCAGAAAAAAAAACACCCCCCTCACCTTTCGGCCCCCTCCCGATCGAGCGGCCCCGAAACCCGGCTGTCAATAAATAATGTCACAAACATAGTATATTTTCGTATAACGGCCAAAGAAAAATCAATCTTTTTGGACTTTTGGTTATTCTTATGTTTTTTTACTATTTTTGGGGTCAATCATTAAAAAATTTTCAAGAACCGAATCCCATGAAAGCCGCCCTCGACTACGCCGACCGGAACCAGCCCCGTTTTCTCAAAGAACTCTTTGATTATCTGCGCATTCCCTCCATCAGTTCCTCCCCCGACCACCGCCCCGACATGGAACGCTGCGCCGAATGGCTGCGCGACGCCCTACTGAAATCCGGCGCCGACCGCGCCGAAATCCACCCCACCCCCGGCCATCCGATCGTCTACGGCGAAAAACGGCTCTCCGACACCGCCCCGACCGTCCTCGTCTACGGCCACTACGACGTCATGCCCGTCGACCCCCTCGACGAGTGGCACACCTCCCCCTTCGAACCGGTGATCCGCGACGGCAAAATCTGGTGTCGCGGCGCCGACGACGACAAAGGCCAAGGCTTCATGCACCTCAAAGCCTTCGAATCGATGCACGCCACCGGCACCCTTCCGTGCAACGTCAAATTCATGTTCGAAGGCGAAGAAGAGATCGGCTCCGCCTCGCTGACCGCCTGGTGCGCCGCCCACAAAGAGCTGCTCCGCGCCGACGTCATATTGGTATCCGACACCTCCCTGCTGGGCCCCGACACCCCCTCCATCACCTGCGGGCTGCGCGGCCTGACCTACATCGAAGTCGAAGCCTCCGGCCCCAACCGCGACCTTCACTCCGGTCTTTACGGCGGCACCGTCGTCAACCCCGCCAACGCCCTCTGCAAACTGCTCGGCACCCTGACCGACGACTCCACCGGTCGGATCACCGTTCCCGGCCTCTACGACGACCTCCGGGAGTTCAGCCCCGCCGAGCGGGCCGAGATCAACGCCGCCCCCTTCGACGACCGCCGGTTCGCCGCCTCCATCGGCCTCGACACCCCACGCGGCGAGAACGGCTACACCACCCTCGAACGGCGCGGCATCCGTCCCTCGCTGGACATCTGCGGCCTCTGGAGCGGCTACACCGGCCCCGGCGCCAAGACCATCATCCCCGCCACCGCCCACGCCAAAGTCTCCATGCGCCTCGCCGCCGGACAAGACCCCGAACGGGCCGCCGAACAGTTGATCGCCCACCTCGAACAGCTCGCCCCTCAGTACGGCATCCGCGTGAAGTGCACCCCGCTGCACGGCGGCTATCCCTACGCCGCCTCCACCGACTCCGCCGCCTACCGCGCCGCCGCGAAAGCGATGGAAACCACCTTCGGCAAACGCCCCGTCCCCTTCTACAGCGGCGGCAGCATTCCCATTATCAGCACCTTCCAACGCGTTCTGGGCATCCAGTCCATCCTGATGGGCTTCGGCCTCGACACCGACGCCATCCACTCCCCGAACGAGAACTTCCCGCTGGAAAACTTCCGCCGCGGGATCGCCACCCTGCCCCTCTTCTACCGCCACTTCGCCGAGAGCCACCGATAAACACACCGAGAGGCACACTATTTGCATGCACCCCCGACAAAAAACGCAGCCCCGTATGGATACCCCGAACACCCCTCATAAAGCCGGTTTCGTAAACATCATCGGCAACCCGAACGTCGGCAAATCGACCCTGATGAACCGCCTGGTCGGCGAGCGCCTTTCGATCATCACCTCGAAAGCGCAGACCACCCGCCATCGGATCCTGGGGATCGTCAGCGGGCCCGACTTCCAGATCGTCTACTCCGACACCCCCGGCGTACTGAAACCGAAGTACAAGCTTCAGGAATCGATGCTGGAGTTTTCGCGGAGCGCCCTGAGCGACGCCGACGTGCTGGTCTACGTGACCGACACCGTCGAACAGCCCGACAAGAACAACGACTTCCTGACCCGCGTACAGTCCATGGCCGCCGACGGCACCCCCGTTCTGGTGGTGATCAACAAGATCGACCTGACCACCCCGGAAAAACTGGAAGAACTGGTCTCCTGGTGGCACACCGCGATCCCGACCGCCGAGATCATTCCGGTCTCCGCCCAGGAGGGCTTCAACGTCGAACCGGTCATCAAACGGATCGTCTCCCTGCTGCCCGAAGGGCCCGCCTACTATCCGAAAGATACGCTGACCGACAAGAGCCTTCGCTTTTTCGCGAGCGAGATCATTCGGGAGAAGATCCTGACCCACTACGACAAAGAGCTACCCTACTCGGTCGAAGTGGCGATCGAATCCTACGAAGAGTCCCCGACGCTGGATCGGATCGGGGCCGTGATCTACGTCTCTCGGCAGTCCCAGAAAGGGATCATCATCGGCCACCGGGGAACGAAGCTGAAACAGGTCGGCACCGAAGCGCGGAAAGATTTAGAGGCATTTTTGGGGAAGAAAGTGTTTTTAGAGATTTTCGTAAAGGTAGCCGAAGAGTGGCGCAACAACGACCGGGCATTACGCCAGTTCGGTTACAACAACGACTGACGCCCGCCCGGCGGGAGAGAAGAGACCTCCCATCTCAGCCCCAGGGCCCGCGAGGAGACGACCATCCCGCGGGCCCTTTTCGTATCCCCCTCTCTCCGCCCCGGGCTACCGCAACCGAGCATCGGGCACCCCCAACGAGACGGGATATTTCGGCTACAGTCAATCTCTTTCTCTTTCCCGATATAGCGATTATTATGCAGGTATAAGTTTGACATTCAGTTCCAACACACTCACCCCGCATAATATCCTCAGCCATGCCTACGGTCTTCAGTTGCGTTGCCTCTCGGAATAAACGCCGCGGGCCCGCGGGGGGCAAAGGGCCGGGTCTACCCTAAAAATAAGGGCAGCCTCTACCCTAACTTGAATCCGAGGCGGCCCGCCCCGGGCTACCGCGAAAGGGCGAACGGCCACCCAATCTATACCGGCAGCGGTGGCTTCAGCTGGGCAGCAACAGCTCTGAAAAGCAATGGAGGATGTTTGCATTTTAGCATGAGCGATCTCGGAGCCGAGGTTACAGACTTACGCGCTTACGGTTTTCAGTTACGTTGCCTCTCGGAATAAACGGGAGTAGAGGCGGCCAGTAAAACGCACGGTGGACCCGCCCCGGGCAGCCGCGGTCGCGGCGAAGGCACATCGTGGAACCCCGGCAACGCCGGTTACGTCTGGTCTTCCACGGTCAGCAACACAAACGGCCTCCACTTACATTATAATATGAAATGGTTTGGCGCCAGCTACGGGATCGAACGCGCCTACGGTTTTCAGCTGCGTTGCCTCTCGGAATAAACAGGAACGAGAGGCACTCGAAAGCAGACTGGAACTACCCCAACAACCGGCAGCCGCTACCCTACTTTTTTTACCTTGGTGGGGCGAACGCCGGGGAGGTCGCAATTTTCGACGCGGAGCGGCGTGTTGCGGGCCTACCGGAGGCAGGCGTCCGGCTCGCGCGACTCTGCGAGTCGCAAGAACAAAGCCCATTCACCACCCCAAGGCTGTCATATTCGGCCTGTCGCCCACTCCCCCGAGCGGCTTCGCCGCTGGGCGACAAGGCCGGCGGTTCGAAGAACCGCAAGAGCACAGCCCCATAATCAGCCCGTCGCGGCGCGAAAACCGAAAGCCCGAAGAACAAATTTTCACACACATCACAACCCCCTCCCAGTACCAATAAAAATTGTGCTCGTCGAAGCCCCAAGCCTCGACGAGCACAAAACATATACCTATATATAATAGTATCCCTCCCGAATCACCGAATCCGATCCAGCGATTTAACCAGCGCAATATCCTTCGTAATCCCCCGGAACGCCAAATAGACGAAGATCAACGCCACGATCGGCAAGAGATCCGCCAGTGAATAACGAATAGCAAACATTCCTCCCATCGCCTCCAACCCCTCCTTGAGTTTGTAGATGTAAAGCGCCACAAAGCCCTCGATCCCGAGCAGCAATACCGCCTGCACAAAACACAACCTGACCTGCACCCCCCGTTTCCGAAACAGAAAGATCGTCACCAAAGCGACCCCCATCGTAAGCGCGACCAAAATTCCCATATACACCGTCGCCACCACCCGTTGTCCATTCTGCGACACCCCCCAAAGGCCGAAGACGATTTCCTGTTCCACCCCCTCCGGCACCGTCACCCTCGTAATCGTCCCCTCCTCATCCACCATCTGCGTCGTCCCCGCCGGCAGCGCCGATCCCACGGTCACCGTCGCGAAATCCATGAAAAACATCACCCCCATCAACCCCGCCACAATTAACAGATAGAGCGTCTGAATACGTTGCCACATAATCGTTTCGAAAAAAGATGAATATCAGCGACAAAGGTAACGAGAATTCGCAGAAAACAAAATCCGGCATGCACGGATATCGATCTATTCCACTCCTCCGTGCAATCTTCCCCCCTTTTATGTGCTATTCTTATCCGCTCCTCGCCCCGCTCCGGGCTACCGCGGCCACGGCATAGGATCCTTATGCGCCGTTGGCCACGAAGGCTTCAATTGGTCGTCTACCTCTTACTATTCGGATGACTATTATCGGGGCACAGATTTAGGTTTCAATGCAACATGGCTCAATCCCAACAGCGCATACTACCGTTCCAGCAGTCGTCAGTTACGTTGCCTCTTGGAATAAACGGTGCCGCTCGGCACGCGAAGACTGGCCGCCTCGGCCCAAATAACCGCCAGCCTCTACCCTAACTTAAATTGAAATCGAGGCGGCCCGCCCCGGGCTTCCGCAGCGGCGAAGGCATAACGACAAACATCGGCAACTACGGACTCATCTGGTCTGCCTCCACCAAAAGCATCAGCGGTTTGTATCTGTACTCCACCGCCACAGGCCTTGGTCTCAGCCATACCAGTGGACGAACCAACGGTCTTCAGTTGCGCTGCCTCTCGGAATAAACGGGCCGCGGGCCCGCGGGGGGCAAAGGGCTGGAGTTACCCTAACGGGCTTGACTTGGGCGGCCGGGGCCAGCGTGGGCGCAACAAGCATCGCGATGTTGCGGCCCTACGCCGGGGGTGGCTCCGGCCCGCGCGACCCGTTGGGTCGCAGAAGCACTACCCCTTTCTGTCGAATTCATCCTCAGCCTATAGTAGTTCGCCGCCAGCGATGAATGCAACGAGCTCCGACGAGTTGCAGTCCGCCGCGTGGGGTGGCGGCGAACTGCGCGGCTCAAAGAGCCGCAAGCGTTCAGCTTAATTCACCGCCCTAATTCTGTCGGGTTCGGCCTGTCGCCCATCCCCCCGAGCGGCAAAGCCGCTGGGCGACAAGGCCGGCGGCTCTGCGAACCGCAACTGCAACGCCCCATTCACCGTTCCCTTTCTGCGAAGTTCGTCCTCGGCGCGCCCCCCACGCGCCGCTAATGCGTCGCCCTAGCCGAGGACGGCGATTCCTCTGGAATCGCGCTACTCGCTCTCGGCCCAAATTCCAGCCCAAAGTTCGCCCCAGTTCTCCGCCCCAGTTCTCCGCCCCGTGTCCGCCTCACTGCGGCTCCGCTGTCGCTCCGCCGGTGCCGCTCGGCACTCAAAAGATGGGCATATCTACTCCTAAACGTCGCCCGCGGCCATTCTTGCCGGATTGGCTCTCCGCCAACCGGCAGAATATGCCCTCTTAGGCGAGCGGGCGCGCCCACAGGGCGTTTTATTGGCAGCCTCTACCCGATTCTCTGTTTCGCGTGCCTTGCGCGATTCATCTATATTCGGCTCACCACCGAAATAGTTGAATCGCTTCTTTAGGCGGGGCGCGCGTCTGTCCTACCGGAGGGTACTGCCCTTACGCCGGGCGGGCGCGCCCACAGGGCGTTTTACTGGCAGCCTCGCCCCCGTTCTTCGTCCACGCTCGGGTCAAGCTTTGTCCTGCCTCGAACTGCCCTCAGGCCGGGCAGGCCCCGCGTGCCCGCGGTGGGCAAATGGCAGCCTCTACCCAAATCGCTCAAGTACCCCCCAAACCCCTAAGATTAACGTAAAACAATTGTTTTATAACGTATTCAACTTATATGAGTAAAATTTATAGTCATTTTTGAGAATATCCAACCAAAATAGCTTATGTTTGGGATTAGAACCAATTCCTCGATCCCATGAGAACCATCCGGAGAGCACCCCTTATCGTCGGCGCCATACTGTTGTGCACAGCGTGCAGACTGGACCGCCCCTCTCCCCTTCCACCCGGCCCCAGCTGCCACGTGCAACTCCAGGTCGAGCGGGAAGTCGTGGCAGAGCAAGATCGTCCCCTGCGCGCAGACCGGACAGCCACCCGAGCCGAAGGCAAAGACCTCTATGCCGTCCAGATATATAAAGGCTCCATCAAATACGCCTACGGCATTTTCGACGACCCCTCCCGGATGAAACTCGAGCTGGAAATCGGAAAGATCTATAGAATTGAAGTCACCGTCGTGGAACAAGCGACAGCAATCATAGCCTCCGGCGGAAACGGCACCTACGGCGCCCCGTTCGATCTGGGAGGTACCGGGAAAGGGCCCGGCAAAGTGACCAACCAGTTTACGAAAACCATGACCACCAGTCTGAACAACCTGACCCAAGGCGAAGCAACCCTTTCGGCGGGAACAGCCCCCCAAAGCTACACCCGTCCGCCGGTCAGTCGCTTTTACGGTTGTCTGGATGGGATTTCGCCCGAGACCGACACCCATCTCACCATCCCGCTCAAGTGGGTTTGTTTCGCCCTGAGCGTGCAGCCACAGGATTTTCAGGAAGGCACCTTGGAGATCGAGATGGAAGGAGCCCCGAAACTGACGATCCCAGCCGGCGAACCGGGCGCCGTGACCAAGAAGACCTTCTGCTTCTCCCACGCCGATCCCTCAGCCGGAGAGTGGCAGGACGACAACTATCAGGAGAGCATTCCCACTACGATTCGGTGGATCAAGGCGGATGGGACGGAACGCATTCTGCGCGAGAACCACCCATTCGTTTTCACCCGGAAACATGAAAAAATCCTACACGTGATTTGCAGCGACAGCCCGAGCGACCAGCTCTTTCTCGACAAAGAATCCACCACGCTGCAACCCGAATCCCCCGAAATCATCCATCCTACAGAAGATTAAGCCGACTATCGGTTACAAAAATTGACTGTAAAAAACGAAGAGTCTCCTGATCGATCGATCAGGAGACTCTCACGTGATCCCGCTGGGAGTAGAACATAGTATATACTCGCCGCTCAACTATTGCGGAAATCCTTTATTTCTTATATTTGCGAGACCTGGTGTTTAGACAAAGATTCGCACCATTAATGATGAATCGTCCAACCTATCGTCCAACCATGCCGCATAAATTCCGCCTACACAACCCGGCCGCAACTCAGACCAGCATCTTCTTGGACGTATCGTTCCGAGGACGAAGGTACAAAAAACAGTTGGGACAAACAATTTACTCGGCCGACTGGAACGAAACCTCCCAGCGGTGTCGGGTCGTGAAGAGGAACGAACTTGCCGAGGCAATCAACGAGAAGATCGACACGTGGGAGACGGCAGTAAAGGATACGATCAAACACTTCACGCCGCTGGCGGATACGCCTCCGCAAGAGGAATTCTGGAGGCAGTTTACCTCCTTTCTCACGGAGTCCTCAGACAAGTCTCCGGGGACGTTCTTCGTCGACTTCGTTGAGGACTACGGGCGGAAGGTCGAGAGCACCCACAGCCATCCCTACCGTTGGCGGGTGGCCCGGCTCGTGAAGCTACTCAGGGAGGCGGAGGAGACGATCTACGCCCTCCGGTCGACCGCGCGGGACAGCATCGTCTATATCGAAGGAAAGCCGAGCACAATCCGGTGCGTCGATTACCACGATACCTGGCTTGACTTCTCCGGATGCTTCTCCGGCGAGAACCTTTTCGAGGGAACTATACGCAGCCGGGATAGCCTGCTTTATGTGGAGCACGTCGTACCGAAGCGGTTCCTCGGGTTCCTCTGGAATACCAAGCGGGTGAAGGAGCGGCGGCAGGAGATCGTCAGCCGGAACCCGCATACCGAGATTATCGGGGCGGAGTTTATTACGATCCGCAAGTGATCCTCCGACCGTGGGCGGGTAATGAGCGACCTTTCGGGGTCGCTTTTTTGTTTCTTGCAAAAAATATTTTCGCTGGCCATCCCGTATGCTCATTGGGTTTGCTGTTTTTTAATGAAAAATTTGTGAAAAAAGATTTGCGTAATTACCAAAAGGTTATTACCTTTACATCGTAGTTAAACCAATAAACGCTATGGACAAAGAAACAGCAAAAGAAAAAAAGAGGTTACAAAGAGACCTTCTCCTCTACCTCGAGCTCTACAAAGAAGTCGCCGGGAGAGGCGACGGAGGGCAACAAGTCAAAGAGTTTTTCGACGAGCAAATCGAAAAAATCGAAGAAAGGCTCAAAGAAATCGGAAGGTAACAAAAGTAAAACCGGGGGCCGATAGGCCCCCACAAAACAACAAAACAATGAACTACGTGAAACTCTATACCGTCCTTAACGCAGAAGGTTATCCTACCGGAAACCAAATTGAAGCATCCAGCCGCCGCGATGCAGCCGAACAATTCCTCGCCGAAAACTACCCCGAGGGGTATTGCGTCTCCGATGCGGGATATGTAATTGCCGAATCCGGCATAGAATATGAAGAGGAAGACCTCGCCGCGCTCGACCAGTAAAAAACATAAAAGATATTGAAATTATGAAAGCACAACTCGAAGAGCTCCGCGAGCAATATCGCAACGCTCGAAGCCAAAAAAAGATGGACGAAATCGTCCAGCAAATGCGCGAAATCAGTAAGGGGAATCCGGAGGAGTTCAGCCGGATCATGGTCGAACTGGCCAAAGATACCGCGGATCGTTCCGAACAACTCGCCCTTCGCGTGAAGCTGCAAGAGGTTCTGCCGGCCGTATCCATGTCATACGTAGCCAAGAATTACTTTGGCAAGACCCGCCAATGGCTCTACCAAAGATTGAGCGGAACGATCGTCAACGGGAAACCGGCTAAGATGACGCCGGAAGAGTTGAGGATATTCGAGGCTGCCTTGCACGACCTCGGAGGGAAGCTCTCCTCAGTACACGTCTCTTCATAGCGTTTGAGCTTAACTACACCTGAGACGTGTATCGGCCCTCGCCCTCCGGCGGGGGCTTTTTTGTGGCCGCTATTTTGCGAATCGTCCAAAATAACGTCCAACTAAAAACAGAATACTCTCATAATCGTCTGATTATGAGAGTATTCTGTGATCCCGCTGGGGCTCGAACCCAGGACCCCAACATTAAAAGTGTTGTGCTCTACCAGCTGAGCTACGGAATCAGTATGTCTTGTTCTTCGTGCGAACTCGTGCTTCCCCAGGGGCTCGAACCCTGGACCCCAACATTAAGAGTGTCGTGCTCTACCAACTGAGCTAGAGAAGCAGGCGGCCCTTTCGGCACTGCAAAAGTAGACAAAATTTCGAACCGAGCAAAAAAATCGATCGAAAAAACGCAAAAAACACACCGGATACGACCGACAGATTGGCCGAAAAGTGGGTAATTCGGTCGAAAACAGGAGATTAACGAAGCTCTTGACAGTTCGAAAAATATTGCCGATATTTGACATCGACCTCCGAACAGGAGATGGAACCAACCGAATTTGTCATGATAGAGACCGAAACCGACCTCCGGAACGCGACCCTTCGTCAAGTCGCCCAGTTGATGATGAACGCCGCCCGCACAGCTCCGAAAGCCCGCGGCGTCGACCACCTCGAACTCGCGCTGCTCACCGGCGACACCATCGGACGCCTCGCCGACCGGCTCGTCGAGATGAGCGCCGGGCCGGGACGCGGCTTTTTCGCACGCGACGGGGCCAATATCCGCCAAGCGGGCGCAGTCGTCTTGTTCGGCACCCGACGCGCGACACTGGGGCTCGACTGCGGGTGGTGCGGGTTTCCGACCTGTGCGGCCAAGGAACAGCAGGCTCCGGAGGCACCGTGCGCCTTCAATATGAACGACCTCGGGATTGCCGTGGGGTCGGCAGTCTCGGTCGCTGCCGACCACCGGGTAGACTGCCGCGTGATGTACTCGGTGGGGGTCGCAGCGCGAGATCTCGACCTGCTGCCGGGCTGCCACGCCGTACTGGGAGTGCCTTTGAGCGCCGGCGGCAAGAACCCTTTCTTCGACCGGAAACCGCTGTGACCGTTATCCGAACCGGTTGCGAAGTCAGGCCCGGACTCTCGAAAGAGTCCGGGCCTGTTTTTTCCCGTACCGTACCTGTCCGATATCTGACAGAAAATTCGACTAATCGGTTTGTATATCTGTCGTTTGCCGAAATAATCGTCACATTTTTCTCCGCAGTCGAATTTCAATCCGGCCGGAAATTTCGTTTCTTTGTGCTACTCGGCAAACCGTACTATTTACCAACCTCTTCATATTATTTTCGACCATGTCCGTCATAGCCTACCTGCGCGTCAGCACCGACAAACAGCACATTGAGAACCAGAAAGAGGAGATCCGTCGATTCGCCCGGATCCGCGACCTCTCCATCGACCGGTGGGTCACCGAAACGGTCAGCGGCAAGACGCGGGATCGAGACCGGAAACTCGGCCCGCTGCTACGGCGCATGCAGAGCGGAGATACGCTGATCGTGACCGAAATTTCGCGCCTGAGCCGCACGCTCACCGACCTGATGTCGATTCTGGGCCGGTGTCTCGAAAAAAACATCGTCCTCTACAGCACCAAAGAAGGGTACGCATTCGACAACAGCATCAACAGCAAGGTGTTGGCTTTCGCTTTCGGCCTCGTGGCCGAGATCGAACACAACCTGATGTCGCTCCGAACGAAGGAAGCGCTCGCTCTCCGCAAGGCCGAAGGCATCCATATCGGGCGGCCGTACGGCACGGACGTCAAGAAACGCATCCTGATCGACAACCGCCACGCCATTGCGGACATGTTGCGTCAGGGGCGCACGGTGAGCCACATCTGCCGCACGTTCAACGTCTCGCGCACAGTCTACTACACTTTTCGGCGCGAATACCGATTCCCGGAATAGCAGACGGGGCAGGACGCCCCGTCCGTATTGCCGCCGCCGCTCCTATAGCTCGGCCAGCTCGACTTCGCAAATCCGACCGCGATCGCTGAGGATCAGGATGCGCAGGTCGCTCGACGTCGCGCCGTCGAACCGGTAGCGCTCCGTCTCGCCGTTGTTCATCCGGCTCTTGCCGCGCCACACGGGGATGAAGAGACCGCCGCCGCTCGAAAGCTGGATCTCGAACTCCACAGGTTCGCCCTCCGCCCACGCGATCCCGATCTCCGACGGCTTCGCCCCGCTGCGCAACTCATAGGTGATATACTGGTTTTTCGTCCCCTCCCAAGCGGTCTGCGGGTCACCGTCCACGGTGTAAATCGCCCGCCCGTCGGCCACGCTCGCCGACACCTTCGCCGCCAGCGCCCCCTTGCGCTCCGTCGCCCGCATCTCCCGCAGCCGGCCGGCCTCGACCACCGTAAAGTCGCGCCGCAGCCGGATATCCTCCGACGAGGCGCCGATCATCACCGTGAAGTCGCCCGGCTCCACCGTCCAGTTGTAATCCTTGTCGAGGATCTCCAGGTCGCGCGGACAGAGCTCGAACTCGACTATCCGGCTCTCGCCCGGCTTCAGGTGCACCCGCTCGAAGCCCCGGAGCACCTTTTCGTAGGCCATCACAGAGGAGAGCCGGTCGTGCAGATAGAGCTGCACGACCTCGTCTCCGGCCCGTTCGCCGGTATTGGTCACGGTGCACGAGACAGTCAGCCCCCGATAGGGGGTGATCACAGTGTCGGAGAGTTGCAGGTCGCTGTAGGCGAACGTCGTGTAGCTCAGTCCGAAACCGAACGGATACAACGCCCCGTTGACCCGTGCCCGATGGCTGCGCGGCCCGTTGGCCCCCCACGAATCGCTCTGGGCCGACGGCAGCGTCGGGAAGTTGAACGGAATCTGTCCCACGCTCCGCGGGAAAGTCACCGTCAGCTTACCGCCCGGATTGTAGTCGCCGAAGAGCACTTCGGCCACCGCCGTCCCCCCGTGCCGCCCCGGATACCACGCCTCCACGATGGCCGGCACATACCGATCCGCCCAGTTGATCGAGAGCGGCCGGCCGTTGATGAGGACGAGAATCACCCGTTTCCCCTGCGCCTTGAGCGGCGTAATAGCTTCCAGCAGCTGCTGCTGACGGCCCGGCAGGTCGAGGCTCGACCTCGACTTGTTCTCGCCGCACGTCCTCGTTCCCCCGCCCAAAACCATCACGACGACATCCGCCTCCGCGGCCGCTTTATATGCCACATCGATACTGTCGCGTTCCGCCTGCGTCAGCGGATAGTCCATCAGCTCCGAGTCCGGCCAGTTGTCGTCCACCAGCTCGCACCCCTTGGCATACGCCACCTCGACCCCCTCCGGCACCGCCGCCCGGATCCCCTCCAGCACGCTCACCGGCTCCACGGCATTGGGCCCGTAACGGGCCGTCACGAAATCCGTCGCCCGGGCGTTCGGCCCGATGACGGCAATGCGCCGCACACTGTCCCGACAGATCGGCAGCGTGTTCGCCTCGTTCTTGAGCAGCACGATGGACTCCAGCGACATCTGCCGGGCCACCTCCTCGTTCTCCTCGCTGCACACCTCGGCATCCGCCGCCCGCAGGTCGTTTTTATAGGGGTTGTCGAACAGGCCGCACAGAAATTTCACCCGCAGAATGTCCCGTACCCGGTCGTCGACCGTCTCCTCGCTCAGCGCCCCCTCGCGCACCAGCTCGCGCAGCGGCACGATAAACGAATCCGGCGACCGGAACGTACACCGCACGTTGAGCCCCGCCTCGACCGCCTGCCTCACCGCCTCCTTCATATCCGCCGCCGTAAAGTGCTTGCTGTAAAGGTATTCCACCGCGTCGCTGTCCGACACCACGTAGCCCCGGAACCCATACCTCCCCCTCAACACCTCCGTCAGCCAGTAGCGGCTGCCCTGCACCGGTTCGCCGTCGAAGTCGTTGTACGAGCTCATGATCCCCAGCAGTCCCGCCTCGCGGATCACGCGGCCGAACGGATAGACATGAATCTGCTCCATCTCCCGTCGCGACATCTGGGGGTTGTTCCTCGCCATCCCTTCGCGCGCCCCCTTGCCGTTGCTGTATCCCACGAAGTGTTTGGCCGTAGCCGCCACCCCCTGCGACTGGATGCCGCGCACCAGCTGAATCCCCAGCTCCGCCACCAGGTAAGGCGACTCGCCGTAGACCTCTTCGTAGCGGCCCCACCGCTGGTCGCGCCCCACATCCAGAATCGGCGCATAGACATTCGTATAGCCCAACGCCCGTGCTTCTCGCCCCTCGATCTCGCCCATCCGGTAGACCAGCTCCCGGTTCCACGTGTGTCCCACCCCCAGTTGGGTGGGGAAATTAGTCGCCTTGAAGCTCTCCACCCCGCGCAGCCCCTCGTTCGTGAAATCGACCGGAATCCCCAGCCGCGTCTCCTCCACAAAGAACCGCTGCACCTCGTTGATCGCCCACGCATGGTTCGACGCCGGCCACACATACGGATTGCTCCGGTTGCGCCGCCCCGGCGGGTAGCCGTTCAGGTGCTCGTCGATGGCGCCGATGCCGTCTTTCCAGATGCGGTCGGTCTTCCACTCCGGCTTCGGCAGATCGTCGGTCAGCACGCGGCCGTAGCCGTAGAGCGTAGCCATCTGGGCGGTCTTCTCGTTGAGGTTCATCTGCGAGAGGAGATCTTCCACACGCCGGTCGATCGGCTGGGTCGGGTCTTCGAAAATGTCTTTCTTCCCGTTTTTGTTGAAGTCGATCCATCCGTTTCGGTACATGTCGCCCCGGGGCTTATACTCGGGACGGATCACCGGTTTTCCCGCTTTGTCGAACCCCTGTGCGGCGGCGCTCCCCGCCAGACATGCACAGAACAGGGCCGGCAAGAGCACGGTCTTTCTTCTCATAAAATCAAAGATTTGGTGTTAGTAGCGGGACAAAGATAGCCACTTTTTCCCTCAACCGCCCCACATCCGGGGTGCAGAAACCGGACGCGGAGATATAAAAGGGGATACAAAAAAGCACGGGGAAGAACCACCATCCCCGTGCCCCGCGCCCCGTCTCACCGGAGGGGGCGCTTCCGAATAAAAACCTTACACTACTAAAGTTTTTACCTGTTATTTATTCACCGGAACCACCTTCGAGACGTACGGCCCCTGTGCCCGGTCCGTCATTTGATATTGGAAAGTACCGTCTGCATTGTAGCAATCCACTGTACCCGGGCCGGTGTATCCGGAATTGATCACGAACAGTTCTTCGGTCAGCGGATTGGCCGAAATGCCGTAGACCGAGTTGCCGGGCGCTTCCGCCAGAAAATCGACCACGGCGTCGGTCGCCAGATTGATTTTCCGGGACGATCCCGTGTAGGTCTCCCAGCTGAAATGTACGGTGTATAGGTAGTCTCCGAGCACAGCCATGCTCGACACGGTCACGTCCGGAAAGGTATAGTCCACCTTGTTTTGTTTCGGGTCGATCCGATGGAGCCGCGCGTCTTCCAGCATGGTCGTCCACGAGTCGTCGTAGACGGCCGAAGTCGTCAGGTACAACCGCCCGGCGCCGACCGTCAATCCGACGGGATTGGTCGGCGTCGTAATCTGCGCCTCTTCCGTAAATGTCGGAATGTCGATCACCGACACGGTATTTCCTTTGGTTTGCAGCCCTTCCGGGGTGGCGTTGTTGGCCACATAGATTTTGTCGTTCCACACGGCGATCCCCTCGCAATACTTGCCGTTCACGGCAGCCGTACCGGTCACTGCCAGGGTCAGGGTGTCGATCCGCACGACTTCGCCCTTATACGACGAGACGTAGACTTTTCCGTCGTGCGCCGCCAACGAGCGCGCTCCCTCGACTGCCAACCGTTTCCGCACTTTGCCGTCGGTCGCTCCCAGTACGACCACTTCGCCGCTGCCGTTCAGGGTCACATAGGCCATCGTCCCGTAGATCGTCATGTCGTTGGGCAAATCGCCCAGCTCGTCACCCGGGTTCTGCATTCCGAAATAATCCGGCGTAAAATGTTTCGTTGCGATGTCGTAATACCCCAATGTCGCGTTTCCGCCGCTCTGCGTACCTTCGTTGAGGACGTAGTATCCGACGGTTTCGGTGGGTTCGTGGGGCAGGGGCACTTTGGGCCCTTTGTCGTCCTTACAGCCGAAGAGCAACAATGCAGCGCCGAACGCCGCCAAGAGGTTGATTTTTTTCATCTTTTTTCGTGTGAGTTAAAAATGGTTTCCAAACGACTTGTGCCGCTGTCGGAAACTGCTTCGAACCCGGACGAAAATCGACCTTCCGGCCGGTACGACGATCGTACGGCCGTTCTCTGTCGTTCTTCTCCGCGCACACGAAACCGCGCGCACAGAGATCGACTCTCCCTCTTCGGAAA
This sequence comes from Rikenella sp., assembly GCF_056799795.1. NCBI lineage: Bacteria > Pseudomonadati > Bacteroidota > Bacteroidia > Bacteroidales > Rikenellaceae > Rikenella > Rikenella sp. The sequence continues at coordinate 6,020 of NZ_JBQIQO010000003.1, read as the reverse complement.
TCCCAGAAAAATAAGGTAAAAAATCGTGGCGTTCTCCGGCTCTAAATCCTCGAAAGCGGACAACAAGGGTACGGCAAGGCAGGTCTTCTGACTTACCCCCGAGCGACGGGCCGCGCCTTCCCATTCCGAGGTATCTATCGGCTCAGAGCCGGCGAGATTCCTCACGAACAGTGGCGTATACAAGATTGCCTGTCACCCGATTTGTCGGTATCGCACGCGCGAAGTACCGAGGGGTTCACAGCAGCGGGACTGTCCGGGATTCTCACCCGGTTCCCTTTTGATCGCCGCCCTCCGACCGTCCGTTTCGGAGTGGAGAGCTTCGGCGAACCATTGCCGATACAAAGATAGATTTCTTTTTCCGAACTCGCCAAATCTCCCGCCTTCTTTTTTTGTAGAGCGTGGTTCATGCGGGGATGGCGCACATGAGGATAAGTAGAGGCAGCTGTGCGTTGGAATAGAGGTTGTTAAGACCGAAGCTGTCATAGCGAAACGTAAGTTTCGCCCGTCCCCGCACCCGTTGGGTGCTTTATTAGGATTTTCTCCGCCTTACGTAAGTGGGGCCGTCGGCAGCTTGAGGATGCGTCAGCATCCGTCTAAAGTTTTTCTGGTTCTCTTTGTTCACAAAAGGAACAGTTCGAGGCGGGGCAAAGCTCGACCGCGCGCCGTCGCCTTAAAAGGGAAAACGTCAAAATGTGCTGGCACGTTTTGACAAGATTTCCCCCGGCGCGCGAACAAAGCTCGACGCGCGCGATCGCTGAAGTAGGAAATCATTCAAACGCGTGATTCGCGTTTGAATAAGATTTCCGCCAGCGCGCGGACAAAGAACGGGGGTAGAGGCTGTCTTGGGGTAGAGGCTGCCAGTGGAAATGCGTCAGCATTTCCCGTCCACGGGACGTGGGGCCCGCGCGGCCCGAGCGCAGTACCCTCCTGTTGGCGAAGACGTGCGCCCCGCCTAAAGAAGCGATTCAACTATTTCGGCGTGAGCCGAATATAGATGAATCGCGCAAGGCGCGCGAAAAACTCGACTTCACGTAAAGCTCCGTCGCCCGCCCGCCTAAAGAGGGCATATTCTGCCGGTTGGCACTCGGCCAATCCGGCAAGAATTGCCGCGGGCGACGGGAATAGGGATAGGCCCGGCTATCTTTCGGGTGCCGAGCGGCTCCGGCGGAGCGAAAGCGGAGCCGCAGTGAGGCACACACGGGGCGGAGAACAGGGACGAGCTTTGGGCCGAGCTTCTGCGGCTCGTAGAGCCGCGCGGGCCGAAGCCTCCCCCAGCGGAGGCCCGCAACTGACGTTGCTGTGGGCCCCGCAGGCTTCGGCCGCTTGAACTAAGAGCGAATAGCACGCCGAGGACGAACTTCTGAGAATGGGGCGGTGAATGAATGCGGTGCTCGTGCGGCTCTTCGAACCGCCGGGCTTGCGCGCTGGGCCTTCGGCCCACCCCCGGAGCGCGCAGCCCGAACACGACAGACAGGGCGGTAAGTTAGGCTGAATGCTTGCGATTCGTAAAACCGCAGGAGTCAAAGCACAAATAAGAAAAGAGTAGAGCGACCTATCCTTTAGGTAGAGACGTCCCGGTTCGAGTGCCGAGCCGCCCCGCCCCGGGCTGCCGCTATCATGATACGGGTGCACTGGATCAAGCCGGTTATGGAGGAATTCTCTGGGCAGCTTCGACTGTTAGCAACAGCACTTATGCCTGGCGTTTGTTGTTCGGTGCGACGGGCATGCATCCTTCGTATGCGAGCAATCGTGGTGACGGTTTTCAGTTGCGTTGCCTCTCGGAATAAACAGACTGCGAATGCTTGCGATTCAAAGAATCGCGCGGGCTGAACGCTTCCCCTCGGGAGAGACGCACAGCGTCTTTTACTAGCCGCCTCGCCCGGGCGTCCGACCCGCTTGTTCATATGAAACTGCCGCGGCCACCTCTGCCCCGTTTATTCCGAGAGGCAGCGCAACAAAAGACCGAAGCCGCGCCCTGCGGTGTCACTGGGATTGAGGCCCGTTGCGGCGAAATATAAATATATACCGGGGAGTCCATTAACCGCGGACGACCAACTGTACCCGCTGTTGCCGAAACCACTCAATGTACCATCCATACGGTAGCGGTAGCCCGGGGCGGGGCTGCTCATTCCTCAGTAGGATGGATGCTTTCGGAGACTTCGAGTTGCAGCACGGTGAATTCCTTGTCAGCTTGGACAATAGCCTCCCTCAGCCCCCCTCCCTACTCCGTCATCGCCCTGTTGAGCAGATGAATCACCTTGCTGATCTCCATAAACGACGCCCCCTTCGCCGCCCCGAACGAGCCCCCGACCACCACCACCAAATCCTCATTCGCAATCTTCCCCGCCCGTTCCAGAATCAGGAGCATCTGATAACTGAACCGATCATGCGCAATCGCCGGCTCCGCATACGCCGCATGCACCCCGTACGAGAGCGCCAGCTCCCGCATCACATGCTTCCTGTAACAGAGCGCATAGACCGGTTTTTCGCCCCTGAACGCCGCCAGATAACGCCCCGTCCGCCCCGACAACGTATCGATCAGCACCGCCTTGACCGGCAGATTCGTACACGCCCTGACCGCCGACCTCGCCAACTGCGCCGTAATCTCGTTATTGATCCTCACCATATTGACATCGATAATCGGCTCCACCTCCTGCTCGATCGCCAGCGCGATTTTCGTCATCGCCTTGACCGCCTCCACCGGATACTTTCCGTTCGCCGTCTCACCGCTCAACATGATGGCATCCACCCGTTGGAAAATCGCATTCGCCACATCGCTCACCTCCGCCCTCGTCGGCCTCGGATTATTGATCATCGAATGCAGCATCTGCGTCGCGATAATGACCGGTTTTTTACTTTCGATACACTTTTGGACAAGATTTTTCTGAACGATCGGAATCTGTTCCGCATGCAATTCGACCCCCAAATCCCCCCGCGCCACCATCACCGCATACGTATGATCCAGAATTTCGTCGATATGATCCACCCCCTCCTGGTTTTCGATCTTCGATATGATCTTGATCGTGCTGTGCTCCGCATCCAGAATGCGTTGGATTTCAATCAAATCCTCCTTATTTCGGACGAACGAATGAGCGATGAAATCGAGATTCATCCTCACCGCCCAGTGAATATACTCGACATCCCGTTCCGTCAGCGCCGGCAGATGGAGATGCACCGCCGGAATATTGACACTTTTCCGTCCCTTGATCACCCCGCTGTTCCTGACCCTCGCGATCAGCGCCCCGTCGATTTTGTCCGTCACCTCCAGCGCGATATCCCCGTCGTCGATCAGGACATCCACCCCGACCGGCACCTCATCGAATATATCCTTATCGTTCAGAAAGATACAATCCTTCGACGAGAGCTGTTCGTTATCGTCCGTTCCGCGCAGCGCGATCCGTTCCCCCTCCTCCACCTCCACCCCCTCGTCCGCCATCCGGGTAGTTCGAATCTCCGGCCCTTTGGTATCGACCAGTATGGCGATTTTTTCCGAGACCGCCCTTACGTTATTGACAATTTCCGTCGCCCCTTCGAACGACGTATGCGCCGAGTTTATCCGGACGACATTCATCCCTTCGGCATACAGAGCGCGTATAAACTCGACTTCGCAATGCCTGTCCGAAATCGTAGCTACTATCTTGGTTTTCTTTTCCATCTTCTTGTTGGTAGTGTATCGGTTCTATTCTTTTAGGCTCTATTGTCTTTAGCAAGAGGCATCACCTCAGTCCAGGGTCAGCCGCTTTTCGGGTGCCGCTCGTCCCCGTTTATTCCGAGAGGCAACGCAACTGGAAACCGTAGACCCGGATATGTTCGCAACTGGCTTGAACATCGTCAGTGACAGCACGTAATCCGTAACCGTTCGTATCGTAGTCCGAAGCAGACCACATAGATCCTTCCCGGCCGACAGCGCCCAGCGCGCCCGAATTATGACCGCGAACGCCCGGGGCGGGGCTTATGCAGTCCGCCGCCAGCGGTGAGCACAACGAGCCCCGTCGAGTTGCAGTCGCCGCAGGGGGTAGCGGCGAACTGCGCGACCCCAAAGGGTCGCAGAGTTTCGCCCCGTTTATTCCGAGAGGCAGCGCAACGGAAAACCGTAGGCGCGATAGTTCGCCCGGCTGGGGTCGAGCAGCGTCGTACTGAAATTCAAGTACATCCCGTCATTGCTGCTGACTGTGGAAGCCCAACTATAGCCACCGTGGCAGACGCTGTACGGAACACCTGCACCGTTGCCGCGGTAGCCCGGGCGGGCCCACCGGGCGTTTTACTGGCAGCCTCGCCCCCCGTTTATTCCGAGAGGCAACGCAACTGAAAACCGAAACCACGACCGTTCGCGGTGCCGGGGTTGAGCCATGTCATGCGGAAATCCAAGTGTATACCCAGATTGCCACTGACCCTGGAAGACCAGCTGTAACCATTGTTGCTAACCCCATACAGCGCACCCGTATCCCGCTTGCGATAGCCCGGGGCGGAGCCCGCAGGGCGTTTTACTGGTAGCCTCGACCCCGTTTATTCCGAGAGGCAACGCAATTGATGACCGTAGGTGCGGCCGTTCGCGTTGCTGGTATTGAGGTGCATCACGCCGAAATCCAAGTTCATGCCATTGGTACCGCTGACCGCCGACGAATAGCTGAACCCGAGGCTGCCGACGTTGCTCAGCCCGCCATTGGCTCTCTCGCGGTAGCCCGGGGCATGCCCACAGGGCGTTTACTGGCAGCCTCGGTTCCTGTTTATTCCGAGAAGCAACGCAACGGAAACCCATAGGAACGGCGGTACGCATAGCTGGCTTGAACTGCATCCATCACGAAACGCAGCCATATGCTGTTCGTCTCATCGCTCGAAGCCGACCAGACGGAACCCTCGTCGCCGACGCTGTACAATACGCCTGTATGACGGTTGCGCAAGCCCGGGGCGGGGCGATCGTCGCAACCGACCGGGTTACCCCTACTCCAATGGCCGCCTCTACCCCAAATTAAAGCCAAGACGGGCTATCTTTTGAGTACCGAACGGCCCGGGCTTCCGCAACGCCCACTCCGGCACGACCGGGCTTAATGGGAACCGGGGATACAGTTGGTCGTCTTCAGTGGACGATGCCAACGGTTTCCGTTTGTATTTCAGCGCGACGTGGGTAACCAACGATGCAAACTATCGTGCTTACGGTTTTCCGTTGCGTTGCCTCTCGGAATAAACGGGGACGCTCGGCACTCGAAAGCTGGCCGGGTCTACCCTGAATAATCCGGCAGTCTCTACATTTGTGCTCCTGCGGTTCGAAGAACCGCTCGGGCCGATAGCCTCCCCCGGCGTAGGCCTGCAACGTCGCGGTGCTCGTTTCCGGCCACGCTGGCTCCGACCCTTAATATTCACTCTTGGCTAAAACAGGCCGGACGCCCGGGAGGTATCGCAATTTTCGACGCGAAGCGGCGTGTTGCGGGCCGAGCGTGGGCAGGCGTCCGGCCCGCGCGACCCAAAGGGTCGCAAAAGCAACACCCCCATTCTCCCCTTGACCAACAACAGCAGTCGCCGCCAGCGGAGAGCAGCAACGAGCTCCGTCGAGTTGCAGCCCGCCGCGTGGGGTGGCGGCGAACTGCGCGGCTCAAAGAGCCGCAAAAGCTCGGCCCATTTCTGGGCACGACAACACCCCATTCACCGCCCCCGTTTTGCAAGGTTCGTCCTCGGCGCGCCTCCCCCGCATCACTTAAAGCGTCGCTGCGCCCGAGGACGGCGATTCCTCTTGGAATCGCGCTATTCGCTCTCAGCCTATAGCAGTTCGCCGCTAGCGGCGAACTGCGCGACCCAAAGGGTCGCACAAGAGCTCAGCCTAACTCACCGCCCCAATTCTGTCGGGTTCGGGCTGCGCGCTCTGGGGGTGGGCCAAAGGCCCAGCGCGCAAGCCCGGCGGCTCTGCGAGCCGCAGAAGCACGACCAACAGCTCAGCCCAACCCACAGCCCCCTGCTCGGCCCAGCGCGGCGGGAAAACCGGATCCGGTTTTCCCGCCTGAAGAACAAGCATAGCCCAAAGCTCG
>NZ_JBQIQO010000002.1:0-124475 GCF_056799795.1 Rikenella sp. | reverse complement strand
CCGCCTCTACCTCCGTTCTTTGTCCGCGCGCCTTGGGAAATCTTGTCAAAACACGCAAGCGAGTTTTGACGATTTCCCTCTTCAGGCGGCGGCGCGCGATTGGTTTGAAGGGACTGTTCTCTTTGTGAACAACCGACGCTGCCAGCGAATCCAGAGGCCGTTTACGGACTATGGTAAGCGGCGAGGAGGAAGGCGTAGCCAAACTTCAGAGCGCATCCCTACGGGATGCTCTGGCCGGGTCTAACCGTATACGCAAGACCGCAGCCCAGACCCTAAAGCTCGAACAATGATAAATGGATTAGATCACGATACGACGTAAGGCGTAGACACACCCGTCGCCTGCCCGCGAAACGGCGACCGCCGCTCCGCAAGCATTCCCGCACAACGACATCCGCCACGAGGCGAACGCCCGGGCCGCAGAAGCCCGTCCCAGATAAGTCAGAAAAAGATCCGTCGATTGAAATACCGGACTCCGCAACGCTCGCCGCATTCCCGTCAGCCAGAAACAACGCGCTCCGGAGATTCCCGTCCGCGCGCCGCCTGGCCCTCCCGAAAAGGCACCGCTCTCCACCACCCCCACGACCGGCAGAAGAAGCCCCTCCTCGGCCGCAGAGACATCACCGGCAGTCAGAAAGCCGCCGTCGGGCACTGTCGTCGCCACCGGCGCCCGCCCCGCAGCCCCAGAAACGACACGAGCCGTCCCCACCGCGATCAGCAGAGCGGCACAAACCAGCGAAATATAGATCGACAAACGACGCATCGAGGATAAAGATAGTGAAATTTTCGGATGCGGGACCCGAATTTTCGAAATCGCATTTCATGCAAAAACGATACCAAAATCAACTGTCGCCCCCCGTGAATCGGCAGAAAAAGTTATCTTTGTTTCGCTGCCGGCCCGGCCCCCCGGTGCCGGCCCTGCTTTGCGAACCAACCAAACTCTTTTTTCAAGCCTATGAAAAACCTGTGGATGAGCCTGTTGGCAACCGTCTCCGCCGTCGGCTTCGGCGGCGCTGTCCGGGCCCAGAGCTTTACCGAATGGCAAGACCCGGCGGTGAATGCCGTGAACCGGGCGCCGATGCGGGCCTCGTACTTCGCCTACGAGACGCCGGAAAAAGCGATCGCCGCCGAACCGGAACAATCCGACCGCTACCTGTCTCTGAACGACAAATGGAAATTCTTCTTCGTCGAAAACGCCGACCAGCGGCCCGCCGACTTCTACAAAACCGACTACGACTCCAAGGGGTGGGAGACGATCTCCGTACCCGGCATCTGGCAGGTGAACGGCTACGGCGACCCGGTCTACATCAACCCGGGCTATCCGTGGAGCCATATCGAACGGCCGACCCCGCCGCACATTCCGTCGCAGGATAATTATGTGGGATCGTATATCCGCGAAGTGCGCGTGCCGGCGGACTGGAAAGGCGACGCCATCTACATCCACTTCGGAAGCGTCACCTCAAACCTCTACCTGTGGGTAAACGGTAAATTCGTGGGATACAGCGAGGACAGCAAGCTCGGGGCGGAGTTCGACCTGACGAAATACCTCGTACCGGGGCGGGAAAACAAAATCGCCTTTCAAGTCTTCCGGTGGTGCGACGGGAGCTTCCTCGAAGACCAGGACTTCTGGCGGCTCAGCGGGGTGGCCAGAGGCGTCTATCTGTACGCCCGACCGCAGACCAGATTGGGAGATATCCGTGTGGTGACCGACCTCGACAGCCAATATAAGGATGCCACCCTGAAAATCGACGCCGATGTCGTCCATGCCACGGGTGCGACGCGAGTCGATGTGGCATTGATCGATCCGGCGGGCAAGACCGTCGTTTCGGAACAAGGCATCAGGCCGGGCAAGGGGGGAACCGTTCGGCTGGATATTCCGGTCGAGAATCCGGCCAAGTGGAGCGCGGAATCTCCGACCCTCTACCGATTGCTCGTCACGGTCGACAACGGCAGCGGCAAGGCCGAAGCGCGGGAGTATATTCCAGTGAACGTCGGATTCCGCAAAATCGAAATCAAAGATTCGCAGGTGCTGGTCAACGGGCAGCCGGTGCTCTTCAAGGGGGCTGACCGGCACGAGATCGATCCGACCTACGGCTACCACGTGCCGCGCGAAACGATGCTCCAAGACATCGAAATCCTGAAACGGTTCAATTTCAACGCCGTCCGGACATCGCACTACCCGAACGATCCGTATTGGTACGACCTGTGCGACCGATACGGCATCTATGTGATCGACGAAGCGAATGTCGAGGCGCACGGGATGGGTTACGGCAAGGAGAATCTGGGGGGCGACGCCCGGTTCGAACGGGCGCACGTCGAACGGGGATCGCGGATGGCCCTGCGGGACAAGAACCATCCGTCGGTCATCTTCTGGTCGCTGGGGAACGAGTCGGGCGACGGCGCCAATTTCCGCAAGGAGTACGAGTGGATCAAAAACTACGACCCGACGCGTCCGGTGCAGTACGAGCGGGCGATCTGGGATGCCGGAGATACGACCGGCGCGCACTACAGCGACATCTGGTGTCCGATGTACACCGGGGTACTCGAGATGGAACGATTGGGCAAGGATCCGTATCTCGGACGGATGGACGGCCGGCCGGTGATCTTGTGCGAGTATGCGCACGCGATGGGGAACTCTTTGGGCGGCTTCAAGGAGTACTGGGACGTGATCCGAAAATATCCGAACCTCCAAGGGGGCTTTATCTGGGACTTCGTGGATCAGGCGCTGCGGGGGTACGACAAGGCGGGAAACATGATCTACACCTACGGCGGGGACTACGGGAAGTACACCGTGTCGGACAACAACTTCAACTGCAACGGCCTCATCAATCCGGATCGCGAGCCGAATCCGCACATGTACGAGGCGGGATACGTCCAGCGGTCGATCCTGACGACGCCGGTCGATTTGCAGAAGGGGATCGTGGAGGTCTACAACGAGAATTTCTTCATCGACCTCTCGCGGTACTATATGGTATGGCAACTGCGCGACAACGGGACGGTGGTGCGACAAGGGATCGTGCCGGAACTGAACGTCGCGCCGCAACAACGGGCGCAGGTGGCTTTGCCGGGCTACGCCGTACCGGCTTCGGCGACGGGCGAACTGATGCTCGATGTGGAATACGTGCTGAAGGCTCAGGACGGGATTCTGCCGGCGGGAACGGTGGTGGCGTATGACCAGATGACGGTGCGGCCTTACCAAGCTTGGGGGGCCACGGTGGCGGCTACGCCGGGCATCCGGCCGGTTATCGAGCCGAATACGCGGGCGATCGTCGTAGTGGCGGGCGATAGCAAAATCTATTTCAACCGATGGACGGGACTGATGACGGACTACACGCTGGACGGCAAGGAGTTGGTCGAAACGGGCTGCGCGTTGCGGCCGATGTTCTGGCGCGCGCCGACCGACAACGATTTCGGAGCGGGACAACAGAAGCGGTTCGCACTGTGGAAAAATCCGGAGATGCGGCTCAAATCGATCAAGGATTCGACGTTGGCGGATGGTAATATTCTGGTGACGAGCGTATTCGAGCTGCCGAAGCTCTTTGCGACCCTGACGATCGACTACACGATTAACGGCGCGGGCGAGATCGCGATTTCCCAGAAACTGACCACCGATCCGACGAAGGAGAAGATGCCGCATCTGTTCCGGTTCGGGATGGAGCTGACAATGCCGCAGGCATTCCGGGCGATCGACTTTTACGGACGCGGGCCGGTGGAGAATTATATCGACCGGCAGGGGGCGGCTCGGATCGGACGCTACGCCCAGTCGGTGGACGACCAATATTGGGGCTACGTCCGGCCGCAGGAGAGCGGCAACAAGAGCGACCTGCGGTGGTGGCGGCTGACCGATCCGGACGGCACGGGCATCACAATCGAGTCGGACGCCCCGTTCGAAGCGTCGGCACTGCCTTATGCCATGGACGATCTGGACGACGGCCTGGAAAAAGGGCAACGTCACTCGGGGTCGCTCGTGAAGCGTGACTTCGTGACCCTCAACATCGCTTCGCGGCAGATGGGCCTCGGGTGCGAAGACAGCTGGGGGGCTTGGCCGCTCAGGGAGTACCTGCTGCCGTATGGGGACTATGAGTTCAATTTCGTGCTCAAGCCGACGACGCGGAAATAACCCTCTTCCTGAAACACACAGGTCGGGCGGTAGCGAACAGACAGGTTCGCTACCGCCCGACCTGTTTTATCCCCCCTCTCTTACCCCGCCAACAGGACGATCACCACGCCCCAGATAATCAGCAGGGTATTCCCCACAGCATACGTAATGGTATATCCCATCGCCGGCACATTGCTGCCGAGGGTCTCCTCCACCGCCCCCAGCGCCGCCGTGGTCGTTCGCGCGCCGGAACAACACCCCAGCGTCAGCGCGTCATTGAACCGGAAGAGGTATTTCCCGATGAAAATTCCCGAGATCAACGGAATCGACGTGGCCACGATCCCGACGAGCAGCACGCTCCAGCCCATCTCCTGCAACCCGCGGATAAAGGTCGGCCCGGTCGAAATCCCGACGATGGCGATAAAGACGTTCAACCCGACGTTGTTCATAAACCAGACCGCCGGTTCGGGCAGCCCTCCGAAATCGGGCCTCCGCGCCCGCAACCAGCCGCAGACCAGTCCGGCGATCAGCACGCCCCCGCTCACGGTCAGGCTCAACGGGATCGAACCGATCCGCGTCACCAGCACCCACCCGAAAATCAAGCCTCCGAGGACGATTCCGAGTCCGGCAAAGGTCATGCTGCTCTTCGGCGTCTCCGGATCGCTGAACCCGAGCCGCCCGGCAGCCCGTTCGACATCCTGCCGCAATCCCACCAGCTCCAGCCGGTCGCCCGTATCCAGCCGACCGTCGCCCAGCACGGGCACCCGAACGCCCGCCCGCTTGATGGAGCGAATCATCACGCCGTGCATGAAATCGGCTTTCAGCAAGTCGCGAATCGACATCCGGGCCACTCCCTGGCGCCGCCTCCGTCCGCCGACCACCACGGCGAGGGTCTCGACCCGAAAGTTCACCAGATCGTTATCCACGACCTCTTCGCCGATCCACTCCTCCTCTTCGATCACGAACTCGCGCCGGCCGCTGACCACGATTTCGTCGCCCCGGAAGAGCATCGTCCGCGGCGTGACTTCACAAATCCGCCCCCGTTGCCGCAGCCGTTCGACGAAGAGCCGTTTGCCCTGCCGCTGCATCTCGCGCTCGAAATCGGCCACGGTGCGGCCCGGATCGAACCACTCGTTGTCGGCCCGAAAGGCCCGGAAGGTAATCTCCCGCACGGCTGGATTGAAACCGGGCTGAGCACTCATGTCTTCGCCCATCTTGCTCTCCAGTTCACGGGCGGCGGCCTTCACTTTATCGACTCCGCCCAACAACCGCGGCCCCAACGTCCCGAGCAGCCAGGCCGACCCGGCTGTCCCGTAGATATAGGTGACGGCATAAACGACCGGCATGATGTCGTATTTCAGATCGGCCGCATTCGGCATCTCGTGCATCGTGTCGGTGGCCACGCCCAGCACGGCGGACATGGTCTGCGAACCGGCCATGAGTCCGGCCGCCTGGGCGGCGTCGTAGCCCATCACCCACGAGCAGAGCCAGACGGAGCCCAGACAGAGCAGACACAAGACGACGGCAAAGCCGACCTGCGGCAGTCCGTCTTTGCGCAGCCCGCGGAAGAACTGCGGCCCGACAGCGTATCCGACGGCAAAGAGGAACATGAGGAAAAAGAGGGTTTTGGCGGGTTCGGGAATCTCGATTTTCATCTGTCCGACCGCCACGCCGACCAGCAGGACGCTGGTGACGGTGCCTAACGAGAAACTTTTGTAGCGGAATTTGCCGATCCAAAAACCGACTGCCACGGTGAGAAAAACGGCCAGCGCGGCGTTGTCTCGAAAAAACTGAACGAAATCGATACCGGTAAACATAGCGACGATAAATTTCGGAGCGTATAACGTCGTCTATTCGCAGCAATCCGCGTGCCGAAATTCTGGCTTCCAAAGGGATTTTCACCCCGCCCCGGGCAACCGCGGCTATGGCGAGGGTGCGTTGTGGAGCATCGGTAATTACGGGTTCAGTTGCTCGGCGTCAGTCAGCGGCAGCAGTGGGGTGTGTTTGAATCTCTATGTGGCGAGACTTACCCCCAGCAACACGGCATACCGTGCCAACGGTCTTCAGTTGCGTTGCCTCTCGGAATAAACGCCGCGCGCCCGCGGTGGGCAAAGGGCCGGGTCTACCCTAAAAAATAAGGGCAGCCTCTACCCTAAGCTACTCCAAACAACCGGTAGCCTCTACCCCATTTGTACTCCTGCGGCTCGCAGAATCATACGAGCCAACGTCCCCAGGTCGACAACCGAGAAATAATACACAAATACACCGCTCGTCCTCGATCTCCGCCCGCTACAAAAAACAAAACCGGGGAAAGACCATGTGTCTTTCCCCGGTTTCCGCGGAGGGAGAGGGATTCGAACCCCCGGTACAGTTGCCCGTACACCGCATTTCGAGTGCGGCCCGATCGACCACTCCGGCATCTCTCCTTTCTGCTGGCGGCATCGCACGGCACAAAGATAACGTTTTATATCGTCTCTTGTTCGTCCGAGCGCAGAAACCGCGTCTGTCGCTGACCCGACAAAACCCGGTCGCCTGATTTTCAAAAGCATCCCGGCTGCCGAAAAAATCCGGACGCCGAAAAACTTCGTTGCGGAGAGGGAGGCTCCACAATCCGAGTACGTTTAAATACAAATTTGTTGAAAAACAATACACTGCAATAATTCGTTAGTGCGTTAAAGTTTGTCAAAATACGCTAGGATACTCCATATTTAGTCCCTACTTTTGCGGCACTAGGGACTAAATGTTGGATTATGCAAATCAAACGACATTGTCAGTTTCTTCTTGACAAAGAAAAAGGAAAGACCGATGCGAAATTGCGCTATCGGATTAAATATGCCGGTTTCATCGTTGCCTTCTCGGTTGGCTATCGTGTTGATATCGAAAAATGGAGCACCGAAACGCAGCGGTGCAAGGCGGGAACAACCAATTGCAAGAAACAATCTGCAAGCGAAATCAATAGAGAGATTCAGCGCTTGGAGATTCTGATGGACGATGTTTTCAAAAATTGGGAGGTTCGCGAAACTGTTCCGACACCGGATCAGCTTCGGGAGAGTTTTAATAATGCTAACCGCGAATCTCTCGGGCTTGAACCGAACAACAAGGCACGCCTGAATTTCTTTGTATATTTCGATGAATTTGTCGCGGAACAAGGAAAATTGAACGATTGGACTGACGCAACTTATGAAAAGTTCAATGCTGTTCGCAAACACCTGTATTCGTTTGATTCCGAATTAGGGTTTGACAAGCTGAATGAAGACGGGCTGACGAATTACGTGGGCTACTTGCGCGATGAATGCGAAATGCGAAATTCGTCGATCGGAAAGCAGCTTGGATTTCTGAAATGGTTTTTGCGTTGGGCAACAAAAAAGCAATACAACACCCAAAATGCATACTTGTCATTCTCTCCAAAACTGAAAAATACAGACAAGAAAGTTATTTTCCTCGACTGGGATGAATTGATGACCGTATTTAACTTCCGCATCCCAGATGGCAAGCAATATCTCCAAAGAGTGCGCGACGTTTTCTGTTTCTGTTGTTTTACGTCTTTGCGGTATTCTGACGCCGCCAACCTCCGGAAGGCGGACGTCTATTCAGATCACATTGATGTAACGACGGTGAAGACGGCAGACGCACTTCGTATTGATTTGAATAAATATTCAATTACAATATTGAATCGATACAAAGACTGTGAATTCCCCGGCGGAAAGGCGTTGCCGGTGATTTCTAACCAGCGCATGAATGACTATTTGCGCGAGCTCGGAAAGCTGTGCGGGCTGGACAAAGAAGTGACGCTTACATATTATCGCGGAAATAAAAGATACGACGAAGTTTACAAGAAATATGAGTTACTTACAACTCACGTCGGAAGACGAACATTTATTTGCAATGCGCTGGCAATGGGCATACCACCCCAAGTCGTGATGAAATGGACGGGACACAGCGATTACAAAGCAATGAAGCCATATATCGACGTGGCTGATAAAATCAAGGCGGAAGAAATGAACAAATTCAACGACAGATAAATAACGTCTCTGAATAGCTTCAGGCAAACGAATCCCACTATGGTACAATTATAATACATCACACAAAACAATCTTTCAATTCAACTATTGTAAATGATTTTAGTGTTCTCAATTTCTTTTCGAAACCAGGTTCTCATTTCAGAAACCGCAACTGAAAACCGTAGGCGCGGTTGTACGAGGCGCTGGGATCGAGGGTCTGCGAGTAGAACCACAAGAACCGCCCGTTGATACCACTGACCGCAGACGACCAGCTATAGCCGTAGTTGCCGACGCTGCCCAGCGCGCCCGTATCCTTGTCTCGATAACCTCCCAACTCATATCCGAGCCGCTGGGTCATGTACTCGAACCCGTTCAACCCGCTGCCGAGGACATTCTCGCGCCACTCCCATTTGTCATCATCCCACATCGCCTCGGACAGTGCCTTGTGAAATTCGTCCGTACACGGCCCCCAGCCCGGTACCTGCTTCCAAATCTCCATTGCCTCTTCGTGCGTGAAGTGCTTGTTGCCTGAGTCGTCGACGTAATAGTCCGACAACACCCACTCCTTGCCGGTTGCAGGGTTGATAAGGCCGGTAGGAAACTCTTCTGGTCGGCCGCCTTCCGGGACATTGAACTCGTCTCTATACTTCCGCACCGCTTCGGTGATAATTGCGCTCCGTCGGCCGGGGTAGCGGTCGAGGAACTCGGCCACGTCTTGCGCAATTCTAATCGTCAGATTTCGCAACCGCGGGTCGTCCGACTTTCTCCCAGACCCCGGCCGGACTCCGCCTCGCCCGGGCTTCTTTGCTCCCTCTTTCATTTCGATTCGTGTTGCAATTGTACGTATATGATCTTGACGATAGTAAACATAGAACGAAAGTCGATCTCACTTTGTATAGCGAGACTCCTGACAGCGTCGTACAATGCGAGTCGGGCTTCCCGCCGATTTCGTTCCATGATCTCGGCCAGTTCGCGCAGGAACTTAACGCGCGTATGGGCGTCAAACAGCTTGCGCAAGCTGTCTTTGTCTGTTATATTTTCATTGATCGCCACCGCAAATTTCCTGCTTTCCTCGACCGCGGAGGAGTCGTTCAGCAGCATAGACAGCCACGCAATCGCAGACTGAAACAACACAGCCTTACCTCTTGTGGGCTTCTGTCTTTTTATTGCGTTGCTCAAAGCGTCTTGGAATTTCGCCGGTTCGAACGCCCGGATGTCGATTGACCCGCCGCATCTTTCGAACGTGTATCCCAGCTTGTGTTCCGCCCCCCAAGCCTGCTCCGCCTCCTTCAATGTCTCCGCGCCGAACAATTCGATATATCGTTTCTGAAAATTGCGGAGGTCATCGAAAGCAAACGGCATCCAGCCAAACGTCACGTTTGTTTGACCGAACGAATAGCCGTACCCCATCAGTTGATCGCAATTCGGATACTCTTTCGCAAGTTTCAGCACCAAGCGCGTCCACGGCAGCGTGGCTATTTTCTCGTTTTTCAGTTCTCCCGGCTCCTCGTCGAGGAGGGTGTAAGCGTTCCAAATGTTGATCTGACGACCTTCCGTGTCGTGCGTATCGACATATTCGCGATACTTTTCCCACCCCTCCGCGATGCGCAACAATATCTCTTCATCGTAGAACAATACACAGATTCCGCCCTCCAGACAAACTCCAAGTCCCAACGCAATCCAAGACAGATAAGCGAAATCTGCGCCGACGGGAATGCCGGGTATGTTGGATACTTGACACGACGTGCTCGATGTTTCACTCAACGCCGGAAAGCCCGGAGCCGTTCCGGCGTGCAGCGGCTTGGTTCTGATGTCGTTTTCGAACACCGCCAGGCGCTCGAGACGCCGGGCGGCGTCCTCTCTCTTCTTTTGCCCCTGCACAAATGGCGAGTTTGTAACAAACGAAAGGTGTTTGTCAGAATTTAGAAAAATGGGCCAATATACCTCGCGGAAAAACCGTTCCGGGGTAAAATCTGTGCCGTTTTTGGCATTATACGCGTCCAAAAACAGACTTCCGAATTCGAATAACATAGCTGTGTCGAGTGTTAATGAGTCAGTCAAGCCGAGATATTTGTATCTCGGCCTGTTCGATAAGGTTATTGTTATTCGAAATCTTCGGGGTTGAGTTTATAGTTGTAGTTTTCTTTGATGTACGAAACGATTTCGGCGACCAGCTCGCGCTCTTTATCTTTTCTTGCTTTGTTGTACTTTTCTACATCAGAAGTTTCGTCAAAAATTTGATCGCCGGCCCGATCGATGATTTCATGATCTTCATCTGAAAGATAAGCGTAAGCAGCGTCATATTCGTCACCCTGTAGCAAATAATCAGATACTAACCAGTCGCTTCCAATGATATACTCTCGATTTTCATCGATTTCTTGCTGAATCCACTGTGCGATATTCTTTTTCATGACGTGTGTTGGTGTTTGATTACATTGCAAAGATACACATACTTTTTGATTCTGCAATGCAAAATCAAAAAAAAGATGAACTTTTTTCGAAGAAATTTTTGTCATATTTGATTTTGAGCGATTTACAAAACAATAAGGCGTATAAAAAAAAGCCCCCGCCGCATGGCGAGGGCCGCTTGATAGTTAGGTTTTTGGGTTACCACCTCGAGATGCTGTACTGCACCCCGATCCCAATATACGGGCCCGGTTTGTTGGCTCCGAAGTTGTAGCCGTAGCCCGCTTGGATTCCGAGCCCCCAGCGCTTTTTATCTGCAACCGTTCGTTCGATCGTGGTATTAATCGTTCGGTAGATCGTTCGCGGGTAGACCTCCAGGCGGTCGACGGAGACAGCATAGCCGCTGACGTCAAGGGTGTAGAGGCTGTCGCGGAACTGGTATTGCGCGATCGGCACCGGCACGTGAATCGTGTCCCGGTCTCGGTAGACCACCAGCGTATCCGTCCGCCGTTCCACGACTCGTACCGGGACAGGCTTCTCGACGATGACCGTATCCACCCGCACGAGAGTAACCGTGTCGGACTTCACCACTTCACGTACCACGACTGACGGGTCCGCGCAGCATTTCAACAACAAGAGCGCGGCAATGACCGCGCCCAGAAAAAGAATCGCTATTGTCCGTTTCATTTGAGGTGTAGGGTTTGGTTTCTGTTTGCTCCTGCGCGGTAGGAGAGGTGGATCCACTTGTAGCCGGACTCGTCGATCAGCTGGTCGAAGGCGATCTTTCCGGCGGCCTGCATTTCTGTGATTTTGTCGAACAACCGCTTGTTGTCGGCCGGGGTTCCGACCGAGATGTCGGCCGCCTCGCCTTTCAAGTGCTGAGAGGTCGAGACGCCGCCAACCGCACGGTTCAAAGCCGGACTGCGGTAGCCGCTGTTGATCGCAATCGGCGCACCCCATGCCGCCCGGATCGGGTCGAGCAGTTGTTCGATGAGGGTTTGGAGCTTCTGTCTCTTGGCCGCGTCGGGCGTGTTGTCGATGCCGCGCCGCCGGGCGGTGTCCGACGCGACAAGTTCTTCGATGGTAAAGTATTTCATAGGGTTACTCTTTCAAAAATTCATCATTTTGTTTTTGGGTTCGGATCGGTGCTGATGCTCGGGGCGGTTGTCGATCTGAACACTCCCGCTTGCACTCGTTGTACTGTGCCAGTTTGCGCAGCCTCTCTTCTTCGAGCAGCCGAAGTTCGAGATTTACGATTTCTCGTTTGTCCCCAAGTAATTTGGCCCGCATTTCGTCAAGCACATCCTGTAGAGTATTCAACTGCCGATACGCATCCTCCATTCCGGATTTCAAGTATTGCATCTGCCTTTCGTCAGCTTCTATTTCTTTGATGCTTGCTTCGGCTTCTTGAATCCCAGCTTCTGCGGCCGCTTTTCGCCGCGTGCTTCTGGCCGAAAGAACCCACCCCAGCACACCGCATCCTCCAGAACCAATGAGTATGGTAATTAATGTCTCGATCCAACTCATCAACTATTCGAGATTAAGGGTTTCGGGCTTCAGCAGCTCGCGGCGGATGCGGTCTTTGGCCGCCAGCCACTCGGCGAATTCGGTGTATTCCGGGTGGTTGCGGGCGAAGGTCTCCAACGCGTCGTAGAGGGTCGGATCGCTTTCGGTGCGGTAACGCGACTCCCGGGTGGATCGGACGGCGGCGACGCTCGCGGCATGCCGGGTCGCCCGGCGCACTGCAAGCACCTCCGCCGGGGCGGGAACCAGCTCGCCCGCCTCGACGGTCATCTCCGACCAGTCGTCCGGCACCGAGTCGACCGGTACGATCGCCCAGTCCGGGCCCGGAAAGTCGCCACGGAGCATCTCTATACTACCCCAACGGGTGCCGTTGTCGTTGATTTGGTCGCCGGCGGCGTACAATAGGCGGTATTCCTTGATTTCGTTACGCTTCATATACATATTTGATGGTTATAGTGTAAGTCATTGCGCTCATGTCGTTACGATCTGTTGCGTACGTCAAAGAGTTCCCAAGAGAAGATACATGGAAGTGGTTTCCGACCGGATAACTATAGAGCCTAGAGTCTTCGCCAATATACCCGCTTATACTACCAGACGCTTCCACAATATTGACTGCATTACGAAAGCAATTTACAGCAATGTAATTACCTCCGATTGCTGCATGAACCGATCCTCGGAACGATCTGACATAGACCTGCCTTCCGTCCCAAAACTCGCCCGGAACGGCCTGTTCTTCGAGCGAGAAAGGGATAACCTGCGCGAGGTCATCCGGATGCTGGGTGTAAGGGGTGATCTTGCTGCCGCTTTCTAATTTGATGTGCGATGCCGAGGTCGATCCTTCTTCGGATTGTTGATAGACAAGGAGCGCGCCGCTGGGATATTTGGCCACGAATGTGCCGTTATTGTCAACCCGTTGCTGGTCGTTGTAGCTGCCTTCTTTTTCGCACAACACGAGGTATAGCAATCCTCCGTCAGATTCTTCGACGGTCGCACTGATGGAGTAGGTCTCGCCTGGTGTCAATTTTTCGGACAGCGGCAGCCATACTAGAGCCCCCTGTTGACTTCGGCTGTATGTAAAGGCCGATCTTCTGCAGAGGTTCTCGCCGACGAACGGGATCTCTTTTTGGGCGTAGTCTTTGAGTTGTTGCACCGTGGCCGTGACCGGATTCCCGTCCGTGTCGAATCCCAACAACCTGTCGGTGGGGGTTAGCTGCTCCACCGCCGCCGCTTCGTCCGGCAGGGTAATCCCCAGTTCCGTGGGTTCTTCGGGTTCCGGCGTCGGGGTCTGTTCCGGGTCGGCAGGGGATACCGGCACCTGTTCTTCTTGGGTGTCCTGTGCCATGATATTCTCTTTTTCGGTTATCTTTGCCATTATTTAAACTTTTTGAGTGATGAAGAAATTACTGTTGATTGCCGCCGCCTGCGTGGCATTGGTTGCCTGCAAGAAAGAATCCGGGAACGACGGTCGACTCGATCCCAACGCCACCGTTGCCCTGAACCCCGCCCCCGGCGTCAAGGCCTACGACCCCGAAAACCCTGCGCATCTCACCGCCCGCCAGATCGTCGAGCAGGCCAAGGCCATGTTCTTTGACGGACATAAGGTTATGAGTATCGACGATTGGAACCGCGACTTGGAGCGGAGCCGCATTGTGATGAGTAGCACGTGGGTGATTGCTCAAGACGGCACTTTGTATGATATTGCCATGAAAGCCAGAGATCATATTCTTGTAACAGTGAATGAAGATCTTCATCCAATAGATACAATCGCTTATATTCCGAACAGCGTGATGCAGGATCTGGAACAACGCATTACAACGGCGTATGAGGCGGGCGATTACACTACCTGCTATCGGCTGTTCGAGGAAGGTTTCGTATTCACGCCGATCACCGGGGCGGAGTGGCTCGAACTGAAAGCCGAAGGGAAAAACTAACTCTGTCATATCGTTATCTTGAGTTTTGGGGTGGCCGTCGGTCACCCTTTTCTATTTGTCACCCACAATCAGAAACTCGAAATCTTTATCGATTCCAGTATTATTACTTGCCGAATCGTAAATGGCTACTACCGCATACGTAGTCGTCTTCTCCAAGATGACCGGATGCACTCTTGCCCATGTGTTATCTACCTCACATGGTGTCGCCTGAATGAAATAGTTCGTATGTCCGATATTGTGGGTAATCTTGTACTTCCCAGTCTGTCCATTGTATTTCCCACCAAAACATTTTTTTGCCCCCCACATATCCTCTATACTTCCACCTTTCGATATTCTCCCCGCGGCGAGCACGCCGGGCATGTCGACAACGGCTCCCTGCGGAAGGATAATTTTGTCTTTTTCGAACCTTGAATATCGATTTAATCCATCAGTTTGTTCGAAATTCAGTCCAAGAGAATTTAGTGTTGCTCCATATTTGTTGTCAGAAACAAACTGAATATTGTACCCAAAAGAATACCAATGACGCCCAGGAAGTCCGAAACTCATTGTTGGAATACGTTCGGAGCCGACAAAATCTTGACCGGCATCTACTCTAAATGTTTCAACATTAGCGTTATTAAAACAAGATATCGCCGACTCTCCTCTGCTGATTTCCACCCGATCAAAATTATCCCCCTGTTGGGTACTGACAGCCTGGGCCACCAGCCTGTCGATAAACGCTTCGCTGGCCGTGAGCTTTTTAATGAACGCATCCGAGGCCACCAGCCGTTCCACCAGCGCGTCGTCTACGGCGATCAGCTCCGAGCGGATGTATCCGCCGCTGATGATCGTGTTGCCTAATAGTGCCTTTTCCACCTTGTCCTTGAAAGCCAGCCCGCCGAGGGAGTTCTGCAACTCCTCTACGGTATCTTGTACGAACTCTTCGACCCGCTTCCCGCCTTGCATCAGGAACACCCCGCGCTTGTAGGCGTTGTCCGAGTACTCGCCGTAGCCGTGCAGCGCGCCGATGCCGTCCACGGTCAGCCCTTCGAGATTGCCATACTGGCAGCGGATGTTCTTGAATTTGATCTCCGTCGAGTTTACCCCCGACAGCACCCGGATATAACCCTCCTTGCCGCTGATATAGATGGAGTTTTGCCGTGTTGGGTTGGTGAAGTTCCCCTGTCGGGCCACATTCATAGCCACCTGCGGTGCATAGTCGTTCAGGGCAGAAACGAAGACTTCGCGACCGGAGAGGACGTATTTCACGCGGAAGTAGGCAGTCTGAAATCCGCCCTCCTGTTCGAACTTGCTGACGAGGATATCGTCTTTCTTGAACGTGTGGGAATCCCCCTCCTCCAGCTTGAACCGCACGACGTATCCGGGGCCGGTTTTGATTCTCCACGGCTTCCCGTCCTTGCCGAACACCTTCCGCCCCTTGACGTAGACGGGCAGGCTGTTCGCCTTCCTGACGCTTTCGATCAGCCCGGCGGCAGAGACCCAAAACTCGTCGCCGATGACGCTGATCTTGTTCTTCCGAAATTCGGGCGCCTCGAGGAACCGCCGCAGAACGAGCGACTCCATCTCCCCGTTTCCCTCCCGCTCGATCCTCCAGCCCGCCCCCAGCGGCCCGCTGGCGAAATCAGAAGAGTGCGCCGCTCCACCGACCATAATATCTTTCTCAAAAGTTACGTCTTTCAGCACTCTACCACCTTTCAGCTTGCTCAAAAACTTGGTCTCCGTAGCAAGTGCCGAATAGGCGTTATAGTCTGTCGGCGTTGTATCGTCGAATTTCGATCGAATCAAGTAAATACCTACTCCGGACGTAACACCGATTCGTTCGGCATAAGCAGACTCTACGATATTTTTTTCTATCTCCCCCAGACGGGAATAGGCTGTGTTGTCTCCAACCGTGTACGTGGCGATATATTCATTCCACAATTTCTTCTCAAATCCCTGAATCCTTGAAGCACGACCTCCGATTCCAAACCGTTCGTCTTCCAATAGGACTTTTTGTCCGAGGTCATAGTTCTTTTCATTCCGCGTACAATACACCGGGTTGGTCGGACATTCGTAAACGTCCGTATCAGAGCTATTCTTGACAGCCCAAGCCTTGCCGACTTTTAAGAGTTCATTTTCCGCTTCTGTAATACGTTCCGAAGGCAATGTAACACCAGTCAATACGAATGTATCTCCCGGTTCTGGGTGTAAGCTGGCATTCGGGATTGTTAGTACTTCATTGTCCCCGACCTGCTCAGTTTTTGCAATGATTTCAAACTTCTTCAGGAATCCGTGTTCTGGCTTCCATGCGTCTGGATCGTATTTATTGTCATCTTCATCCCGGACATCAAGCGAGAACTCCCAACCATTCAACGATCCACTCGTAAATTTACATCCCAATTCCATGCCAGCTATCATATTGCTCGGGACAAATGGCGTGTCCTTACAATACATAACATAAGCATCAAAAGTCGCATCTTTGTCTTCGGAATTTTCGATCTTTCGTTTAACGGTGGAAATACTCGTTACTTTTTCTGTATTCTTTGGAAAGATATCTTCGAAAAAGACTACTTGTTCGACAATATCATCCTGTGACAGATTATCCCAAGCATCGATATAATCTACTCCATCGGGTAATTGCAGCCGTACTTCTGAAACGTGGTTCGCGTTTTCGCCCTGTTTCGTCTGATTATAATCATCCGGTAGATTCCGAGTTGAACCAAAAACAAAGAAACGAGTACCATAATTGGCATTATCACCTTTCTTGACCGGAATTGAAGAGACGACATCGCCTCGCCTGAATACTTCCGGTGTGCCGAATTCAAGTTTCCCGAAGTATATCCAAATCTCCGAGCCATTATCCACTGTCCACCATTCACATTCGAAAGTTTCAGCTATAGTGTTGATTGCATTCCAGCAGGAATCTCCGTTGAAAGATACCAGTTTGGCTTGCTGGACAAGGTCGGGCGGGACTGCTGCTACTTTCCACCGATTCTTATCCATAAATTCATTCATATTGTCTGCGATGAGATTACCGAATGAAAACAGATCAGTCGTATCGTGAAAAGTGGCCTCCCGTTTTCTGCTTTTCAGCCAGAACACCTTGCGCCGCTTCATGTGCGCTTGCTGAGCTTCAAACCGCAGTGTATATTTGTATCCTCCTGTTTTACTATCGAATTCAGGCTGCGCATTCGACATGATTTCAAAGCGTCGATCATTGTGCAGGATGCAACATCCCCGCCGAAAGTGGATCGGATGAGCCAATAAGAATGGCAGTTCAATATAATAGTCGCCCATCAGGACGTATTTGATCACCGCTTCTTTCGTGACGAGTACTTCCGTCAGAACATCTCCTGTAGGGCTATATATGATCATTGTTCAATCGTTTATTCAGCACGGTTGTTCGGGTTCGGTTCCCGAAATTTGACCGCGATTTTACAGGCGTTCAATCGGTAATTGTCAAAGCGGGTGCTGTTACTGTACAGCAGCCGGTAGGTAGCGTTCAAATCGGGAACGCGCAACACGACCCATCCTTTATACAATTGCGCAATGAACGCAGCATAATTTGCCAGAAAGGCTTCCGATCCAGCCCCCTCGATTAAAAAAGTCAACGTAACATCGCGCTCCTCCACCCTTGGAACAGACAGGTCGTAGTTTCCGCTGTCTCCCGGAACAACAACATCCGTCCCGTCTTTCAATGGATCGTTATTCTCGACAAAGTCTTTCATGGTCGTCGGCGTGAGCAGAGCCGCATAGGCTCCGGCCAGCAAAGTGACACCCAGATCGCTCAGAGGCGTGCCGTTGATCGTTATTTCGTTCTCATTCATCGCAGTTATAAATCTGCCAATTTTCGATTCATTGCATTCAACGTCTCGCTCATTTCGGGAAGCACTCGAGTGTACGTGCGTATGTCGGCCACATTTCCATGTAGCTGGATCATGATATCTCGAATGTTGATTGTCTCGTTTAATTGCTGTGTCCCATTGACAAGAGCTTGTAGAACCGAAGATTTTATGTCGTGCATTGTTTCCTGGATATCAGTAAGTCTTCCGTTCATTTCCCTACCTTCTTCTTGTGATAATGCCTGGTACCCTCTTGCTGCCGCGGACTGTTTGTCTGTATCCACATTCGGATTGATCCCTGCGATATCGTATGCTTCTTCGCGTTTCCGTAAAGCATCGGCATAAATACTCTCATACTCTTTTTTTAAACTATCTACTTCTGCATCAGAAAGTTTATCGTCCGACATGGCTTCACTAAAATTATCATACCAAGATTTCAGTCTGTCATTTAAACCAGAAGCTACTACTCGATTGATAGATTGCATCATGGATGACTGGAAGTTCTCGGCCACGTCGTCAAATGTCATGTCCATTTCGTTGAGAAAATCCAGCAGCTCATCCTTCGCATCATCGAATGAGAAGCCGGTCAACGACTTGCTGGTCGCCTCGCCTAATTCGTTCATCTTCTCGTCGCATTCAATAATGGTCTCCAGATATTTTCGAGCGTCTTCGTCAATTTTTGACCAGACCAATGGCAGTTCTTTTTGGAATCGTTCGAGTTCCGAAGCCGAGAGGTCGAACAGGCCCTCCATCCGGCCCGATCCTTTCAGTGCATCCCAGTCGAACCCGGCATTTTCAATATCAGTACGATAGCCTTTCATCCATTTCTCCATCTTCACGCCATATGAATGATTATTCTTCTTGCGTGAAGCCAAATAGGCCTTTCCCAGCTCGCGTGTTGCCTCGATTTGTTTTTCAATCGTCTCGATCCCCTCTTTGGATGCCATGACAGCCTGAATACCTGTCACAATTTCCAACAAGTCTTTCTGCTTGTCGATCAACTTGTCGGTAACATCCATGTAGGCTTCGTAGGTTTTTATCGTCTCCTCCGACAGTTCATGGTCTTTCGTGAACAACTGTGCAATTTTAGTAGCGAGCTGCAAGGCCGCACTGATGACAGCAAGAATGACCGATGCACTTTCCACTCCCTTGATAGCGGTCGAAGTGGCTTGCGAGGTGCTCTGTACAGCTGTCGCTCCGCTGTTCGCTACTTGCAGAATGTTGCCGATCAGCTGAGTCATGGCTGTAGCGATTTCTCCTCCCAATTTAATCGCCTCTCCAGCCGTACCTCCGATTGCCTCTCCTATTTCTCCGAAAGTGTCGTACACATCCTTTAGAACGCCCTGTAACTTAGCCCATTCTTTGAGTTCTTTTTTTGTTGGAGCATTGGTTTGTTCACCTTTTTTATCACGTCGTGCAAGTTCTTTTTTTGCAGCGTTTAATCTATTTTGTTGCTCCGCTCGCTTTGCCGGATCGCCATCTTTTCCGAGTTTGGCTAATTCTGTTTGTGCCTCCACAATAAGTGCGATCAGGCTCTCTGTACCTCGATAAATCAGGGAGTCTACAAATGAGACAAATCCCTCCTCAGTAACTCCCAGTTCTTCAGCGAGTGTTTGTAGTTCGGAATCCTTCATCGCTTTTCGTTGTTCGATCTCTTCTTCAGCCTTACCACCTTTGCGCGCTTTCCGTAAACGCCCTACGTCTTCGTTGAACTCCTCTTCGATGCGCATACGATCTTCTACATATTTTCGATAACGTTCAACTTCCAAGTCAAATTTCTCTTTATCCTCAGCTGCATTGATTCTAAAAGTCAGATCTATATACTGTTGCTGATTAATATTTCCACTGAGAAAATCCTTATCAGCTTTATTGCGCATCTCTTGATAGGTTTTTTCCAACGCCTTCTGTTTGCGATCTTCCTCATAAAGAAACACATCTCCTAATTTGGTATACGTTTTCATCCATTCATTGTAATATTCCGCATACACTTTTCCTTTATCATTTATTCGTTTTCTATCAGTCAGAAATACTTGCTCATCAAAAATTTCGAGCTGATCACCTGTAGCCCCATTTTTAACTGAATCCCTTATGTTTTTATTAATCCTCGCCATCGTTTGTTGATATTCTAAATCAATCTCGGCGAGGCGTTTATTCCTCCCATCTTTTATAATTGAAATGCGGGACTTTTGAAGTTCAAGTTCGGATTCCACCAGCAAATCAGACAATTTTTGTTGTGTTTTTGTGGCAGCTTTGACTGTTTTATCATCTACTCCAGATATTTTTTTTGCTTTATCAAGGGCTTTCTTTTTAGTGTCAACGTCATCCTTTTTCTGCTTGACTACTGTAATATCTTCTCCTTGTTTAATTGCTTTTTTCCATGCTTTCACAGCGTTGTCATACTCATCTTGTGCATCTTTCAGATTTTTAGCTGCGGACACAATCGTTTTGGCTCCGTTCGCTTCGACTATATTAGACTGCCGAGTTATTTCATTATTCAGTTCCTGTATAGCTTTATCCACCTTGGCAATTTCCAATTCTGCGTCTTGAACCTTCTGTTTGGCTCTATCTACTTCATTGAAAGATGCGCGAGTCGAGATAACACCAGCCTCCCCGTATCCCATTTGCGAAACATTCTGAGGAATCCTGCTCTCTGCTAACTTTAGTTCATTTTGAGCCTTGCTTCGTTCTTTCTCTTGTAACCTCTTTTGCCTATATGCCTCCTCTAATTCTTCTTGCGCAGCCTTGAGACGGATGTTTTTTTCGAACTCCTTGAGGTACTTCTGGAGGGCTTCGGTATTGTTATTGATTAATTGTCCTTCCGAGGTTAATTCTGCATGATAAGAAGGAACGATTTCTTTCAACCGATTTAACGCTTTCCGTCTTTCTTCATACGAATTGTTTGCATTATTAACAACATCCTGCAATGCTTGCAGTTTCGAGGTCTCAGTATCTATTTCCTCGGAAGCTTTTTTATTTGCCCGCGCCAATCCAAGCGTGTTTTCGGCAGCGTCTTTTGCACCGCTTGCGTATCGCCAGACTGCTGTTCCAATAAGCGTCAAAAGACTCAATGCCAATCCGAGTGGATTGGCTTTCAGAGAAACATTGAATGCTTGTTGCGCCGCAGTTGCCAATCCTAACTCCTTCCGGTACATCATCATAAGGCGAACTGCTTCAACTGTTGCCTTTGCTTTTTGGATCGCTGCAGTTGCAATGAGCGCCGCTTTATATGCGCCATAGGCAGCCACAAGCGGGAGTAAGACATCAAGGACTTTTTCGTAATTCTCGACAAGTAAAATCGCCCCTTTTAAAACGCTGGAAATCACCACTTCTTGCGACTTGCCGATTTCATTAAACATGAAATCTATCGCATCTTCAAGGTTAGATATAAGACCATTGATTGTCTTCGACTGATTCTCCATCAGGTTGTGGAATTGACCTCCGGCATTGGTCATATTCTCAATAACCTTTCTCACATCCTCAAACCCGATCTTCCCAGCTGATACCATCGCGTTGATCTCTTCGGTAGTCTTGCCATACATCTTGGCCATCTCTTGAAGCACAGGAATCCCGGAACTGGTAAATTGGAGCATATCTCGCGCATAGACTCGCCCTTGCACAGCAGTCGTACCATACAGATAGGTAAGCCGTTCCAACGGAAGCCCAAGACCAGCCGCCACGTTTCCTAATCGGGTAAGTGTATCTGTAATATCGTCGGCGGCGAATCCGTAAGCAAGAAGTTGACGGGCACCATCGGCGACGCCTTGAAGATCGAACGGGGTTGTGGCGGCCAGATCCACCATCTGTTTCATCAAAGAGTCGGCTTTCTCCTTGCTTTGAAGCAATGTTGTAAAAGCAACTTCCAATTGTTGAAACTCGCCTCTGGTTTGTGCAATTTGACGAACTAATGCCCCCAAAGAGAATCCGACTCCTATTTTCGTAAGGGTATTACCGAACTTCCGAAGGGCAATATCCATCCGCTCAGAATCGGTTACAATACTGGATGTAGTTTGTTTTGCGGCCTGCTGTAATTCTTTAAATCTGCGTATGGCCTCGGAATTGTCAATTTCAGCAGAAAGGTCTAACATGTTTTTCCGTTCTGTAAGATTTTTTAGGCTGCACCCTAACAGCCTATTTTCGTATGGTAACTACATTTGCTCCCTTGCCATTCGAAGTAAAATATTCATTGATTCAGGATTTCGACAATCTATCACCGACGGCAAGCCTTTTTTCGATCCGTCTCCCGATGAATCACTCTTGTAATCTACTCGCAACGCATCGGACATCATCAATTGCAGATTAGCCCACGAAATGCCCCACATTACGTAATCCAACGTCCAATGGTATCGGTTGATAATTGAGTCTATGCGTCCCCAGATGGTTTGCCCTCCGTAATAGCTATCCGATTTGCTTGCATCGTCTGGGAAACTTCGACCTGAAGCATTTTTACCGATCGGATAGCGTTCGTAAAATCAGCATAGTAAGACTGAAATACGATGTTTGAGAATAAAACAGACAAAGCTGTCGGAGTCATCGTCGGCGAATGGAGAATCAATTGGGTACGTTCTTCGAGCTGTTTGACGATCTCGTCATGCGTCTTCAACGTGGCAATCGCGATGATCTCGGCCACTTCCTCCGACTTTTTCGCACACATCTCCCACATTTTCTTGACTTCGTTTTCCGCCTCATCCGACAAAGCTATATCCAAAGAAAGAAGTCGTCGGCTAATCATTGCCAGCCGACCGAGCTGAAACGGATACAGATGCAGTGTAATGTCTTCTTCTCCTGAAGGGCTCTTGATGCAGAAAGATTCTGGTTGTTCAATAAGAGCCCCAAGTGCCCTTTGTTCAGTTAGTTTCTCGAGCTCAGTTTCCATGTATAGAAGAATTTGTTCCCGCCCCGGTCTCGCTCCGTGTTACAAGTCGTTAACTTTCTGGCGGGAGTGAAAATTATAGCGATGTTGTTGATGCTTTTGATCGGGCTGACAACGCCTGAACTTCTGGCTCGCCGCCCGATTCCTCGAATTTCGGCATTTCGATAGGCCACCACGACTTCCCGCCCTGCTTGGGTGCGAGGACATCTGCCGTGACGGCTATCTGGAGTGGATCGCTGGAATTCAATGCACCACTAAGACTTGCGGTAAACTTCAGGCGAGCGAAAGCTATACAGATACCTGTTTTGGAAACGAAAATAAATGCTTTCTCACCCTCATATAACATACCTCTATCAGGTTCCGTTGTGCCAAAATAGAATTGCAGTGTCTCATCGTCGAAGTCGATGATATTCCATGTGACCTCTTTCGATCCGGATGTCGAGTCTCGTAGAGATATACAGGGGTCTACTTCACCCTCCCGATGCCATTTGTTACTGGTAGGATTCGAAAAGTTGAAAGTAACACCACCACTGAGCGGTTGGGCCGTCTTCTTGAATTTTGCGAAGAGCGCCGCAGCACCCTCTTCGGTCACGCCTTTTGGTAGAGGGTCGCCGACATACACTGCATCCAATCCGACAAGTTGGTCGTCTTTCATAATTTAATATTTTTTTAGTTTGACTTTGATGTTTGAAAAGGTGTAGGAGATTTCCTCCTCACTGATGAGAGTCTCTTCGCTTACGTCGAAGAACCACCGGCTTTCAGCGGGATAGCATCGCAACGCGTCAAAGGCGATCCGGGTGAGTTCGTTCAGCCGTTCGCGATTCGGGTAACGCTGCTCCTCCCGGTTGATCGTGGGGGTCTGATCCGGCACATAGATATTTACATTAACCGTTGCTACTTGAACATCCCCCAATACATTGGTCAGTGAAGTCATTACTACGAACTCACCAGAAGGGTTTATCGGGTGATGATCTGCGTACATGACTGGTAAAGTTTCGTTCAAGGGTGATTCCCGCAGGCATTTCCAGACAAGGTTGAATATTTCGGTGCTCGTAAAATTCATTGTGCAGACGATTTCAGGTATCGTTTGAATTCAGCCTTGAGTGATTCGGCTTTCGATTCGACCCAATCTCCAGACCCTTGTAATACATCGTAGCCTTTGGCCTCTACGTATTGTGCATATTCCATCCCTGCCACCCATACGAGATAAGTTTTATTAACAGGAAGATTCCGAGCAACTTCCAGCGCGTGGGAATGGGCTTTTTGTTGCGGCTCTCCCCCTCCTGTGAAGTTCTCGGCCTTGATTCGGCCATATTGCACAACCACGTATCCGATTGAAGTACGCAGGTTTCCCGTTCTGTCGGTGTAATTACCATTCTCTCGAGCGTATTTCACCACCCGTTCGCCGAGCGATGCAAGCCAAGTAACAGCTTTTCGGTCGTATTCGTCCTGCATGTGGCGGAATCCTTGACTAACACGTTGCCAGTTGGTACGATCCTTTATAGCCATAGCTTTGTGTCTTCGTAACGTTGCCCGCTTCTGTAGAATCCCTGCACCGGATACGATGCGGTATCTTCATTTTTCGGTTTTTCGTCCGTCCGAGTCGTTCTATCAAAGATGTTGAATCCCCGGTTGTCGAAAATTCGCACTTTCGTGCCGATCGGGATTGGCTGCGTGTTGGCAGGCATCGTAACCTCGAACGAGTAAAGAAAGGCTTGGCCGTTTTGTCCTCGGACTTCCCGGGCTTGCCCGTTTTGCCTGGCATTGCATCGACCGACCAACCGCCATTCATTGATTCCCTCCGTCCAAGATCCGTCCGGATTCAACATGGCTTCCCCCTCGTACCACATTTCGAGCGTGTAGGGAAATCTTACCATATGTTAGAACGATCCATGATCAGCGTTCGACTGTCGAACTCGTCCGCAATGTCAGTCAGGTCGTTGTCCGTGGCGAGAGAGAAGATACGCTCTTTGAGCTTCTCAGTGTCATAGGACAAAGCATAGCCCCCGTTGCTCTCACTGGAGAGCACGACAAGGTCTCGCAAAATGGCGATTGTAGTCCGTGCCACGCTTGCTTTGTCCTCGACAGAATATTCTCCCTCTACGTTGATTCCCGTGTCAATACATGCCTTTTCGATCAGTGAATCATCCACGCTAAACGGATAAAGGCTGGCCGCTACTGCTTCGTGGTTCGTCATCAGAGGGTCTCTTTTTCAGGTTGTTTCTTGCGTTCGCGAATCTCTTCAACGAGTCCGAGGCCTTCGAGTATCTGCAACCGGTCGCGTTTCAGTTCGATAACTTCGTCCGGCTTGTACAGCCGCGCAAAGTCATCCTTGTCGCGGAACGCTTTGATCACTTTCGCTTTCATTAGGCCTGTACGGTTTTGATGTCCAACGTGTAAATCCGATCCACGTTTGTAATCACTGGTACCACACGCGCCTGCGAGGTGGTGTATTCACGCAGCGCGGGCCTATTTTCCCGGTACTTCGATACAAGGATGTAGTTTTCGGCAGTCTGATACGATACTCCTGCAACCGGATGGTTCATTTCGGCCAGATTTGTCCAAGCCAACGAACCTACTTGTTCGTCGCAAACGAACACGATTGTCCCCTCTTTCCATGGCCGTGTAACGGTCTGTTTGCCGTCCTTTTCGGTTCGGATAGCGCGGTCAATCTTCTCGACCGGAAATCCGAATTTATTCCGTATTGCAGCCGATGCCTGATCTTCGGAGAGGTTCGGAATCTTGTCGCCGACAAAACCCTGGATGAATGCGAATTGTTCACGAGCTTGCTGACTTTTACAGAACGCATCGAACCAGTACTTATCGGCATAGGCTCGCACGATGCTATTTCCATCGCTCGTAGCTTTCTTAATGACTTTTTCGATGTCGTCGATTGTCGTTGCCGTAGTCGGATTCCCGGCCCAAACCGTCGGAACGCCGAATTGATTGGCGGTCAAGTAGCCGTAATCGACCCGAACGCCCGTGCCGGGGTTGTTTTCCTCTTCAATGACCGCAACGCCGCTTGAAAGCCCGGCCAGAAACATCCACTCCAACCGTTCGTAAATCCCGGATATCACTCGCGGAGTGTCCTCAAAGATCGCTTGAACAATGGTGTTTATGTCCATTTCCCGTGCAATCATGGCATCGATGTCCGACATTTGCTTTTCGTTGAGAAACAGCTCCATCCCGAGCTTCGGGATTTCGCCTCCGGCCCGCGAAAGCGAGTCGCGCTTCTTTAGCGGAAGCGGCGAGTCCATCGCCACAACATCGGCCGCCACGCGCGTATAATTGCCTGTCAATCCCTCCCAACGACCGTCGACCGAAAACTTTGGAGCCAGCAGCCGCTTGAACAAGTATGACAATTCGGCGTTGCTCTTCCCGTTCAGCCGCTCGGTGATCGAGAGTACGAGCTGCGGGAAGTACTTTTTCACAAACTCAATATACAGTGTCTGTTCCATACTTTAGTCCTCCTGATAATCGATCAGTGGCAATGCCGTTTTGACATCGTCCATAATTTCCGTCATGCCGAACGGAGCGGCTTTGGGGTTGACGGTTCCCCGAACCATGATCGCCGCAAACGGTTTCTTGGTCTCGATGCTTGCCACCAGATACCCCGCATAGGAGGCTCCGACCGGTAAACTGGCGTATGCCGTGCTGTCTTCGTTGACGGGCATCGGCGCATAGTCGCCCCCTTGGGTCTTGATGATGAGGTGGCCGGCATGAATGACTTCGGGCTTGAAGCCCTCCACATTCAGCGTTCGGCCCCCTCTGATTCCGTCGAAATGATTGACAATAACTACGTTGTCATTGCCTGTAATGATCTCTCGGCGGTCGCTGTTCAGGTTTGCTGTTGCCATTAGTAAACGTTTTTTTAACACATTTTCGCGGCGATACTGTCTGCCTCTTCTTTGGACACTTCGCCGTTTCCGGAGAGCGGGAAATGACCGCTACCGGGGAGTCCTCGGGCTACTTCATGTTCACGAACCATAGAGAGGTAAGTTTTGATCCCCGCTTCGTCCATGTCATCCGGGATGCTGAATCCCTCCTTGGCTCGTTCGTCTGAAATTCCGAGTTCTTTGACCATTCGTTCGATCATCGCCGACCGTGCATCTTTCGCCTCTTTGGCTTCGTAAGCCGATAACTTCTCTTGCAAAGGGGCTACTTTAGCTGCAATCGCGTCTTCGATCATCTTTTGAATGTCGGGTTCGTCTTTTTTACCCTGCCCGCCCCCGGCGGCAGAGGATGTCTCAGCATCGGCCTTCAACTGCTCAAGTTGACCTTTTAGCGTGTTGTACTCGGTACGTGCGCGGTCGGAGTCTGATTGAAAAACTTTGAGAAGGTCTTCGACCCCGCTAACAACGGTTTCGATTTGCGATTCATCAGTGACGGATTTTGCCAGAGCGGCGGCCACTCCGTCCAGAGCTTCTTTGCTGAACCCCAGGTTAGAATACCGGGTTTTCAGCGCGGACAAGATTCTTTCTTTCATGTATTTCCGTGTCTATTGTGTGGGTTGAATGTTTCATTACATCCATCAAAAAAGGCCCGCCGGCAGGAGCTGGCAGACCCTATCACGCACCTGCGCGAGTGCGTTCCGGTAATTCCGTCTGAGTGTCTGTGTGGCTTGCTCCTGTACAAGCTCCAATGCAAATATTGACTGCCCCTTTACATTTTGCAATACCTGAACAGAAAAATTATTCGAAAAATAATTTTTTGTTTTCTTTGATCCAGTACGGAACAGAGCCGCGGTTCCTGGCCCGATCGATCCGGTCGGCATTTTTCTCCATCCATCTCCTCAATCCGTCTGGTACGGTCTCGACGCGATTGATAGGCTCCTCCCACCAGTCCCGATTCGTTCCCTCGTTGGCCAGAATCGGCACCGCATAACACTTGCAGTTCGGATGCCACCCGATGAATTTGAAATCTTTTGGGTAACGCCCTTCCAGAGCGTCGCATATCTCGAGTGGCGCTTTCCCCTTTTTGAACCGAGGGTACCACGCCTGAGCCAGCCAGGCAACATGCGACTTGGATGTTTTGATCTCGATCCCTACGATGAAGTCCAATTGCTGCCAACGTTCATAATCGGCTTGCCGATAGGCCCCATTTATCTCGGTACGGACCATCCGCAAGGCATTCTGATAGGACGAACGGTAGGCCCCTTGCCCGGGGTGGTGTGCCCGGGAGGCTTTTGACAAGACCAACTCCCCAAACCGATCGCGAACCCGACAAAAAAGACGATTCGGCTCTCTCAGGTATTGCCGGACGTCCTTGCTGATCTGCGCC
Organism: Rikenella sp.; assembly: GCF_056799795.1. Lineage (NCBI taxonomy): Bacteria > Pseudomonadati > Bacteroidota > Bacteroidia > Bacteroidales > Rikenellaceae > Rikenella > Rikenella sp. Next base: position 96,546 of record NZ_JBQIQO010000002.1, on the reverse strand, counting down.
GCGCTTCGCCCCTCGCTGAGTCCGACCGATAGAGCCAGTTCTATTTGAGCCCCGAACTGCTTTGTGTAGTGCCATACATGTTGCGAAAGCGTATGGCCATAAATCTTTCGGTGTAAAAATGCCTCGAGGGCCTCCAGATTATGCAGCATGTACCCTCGCTTCGGGTCGGAGAACAGTTCCCGTACCCATGAGTCGGACTTCTGGTTCGCAAAAGCCCACTCCGTAGCAACCCCGGCCTGAACGATCCCAAGCAACTTACCGTGCATCTCCCGGAGCCGCCCTGAGGCTTGTCCGTTCCGTATCTTGTCGGAAGCATAAGAAAACAATCGCCCTTCCTCCGGCAGGTAGGGATACGTAGTCCCGAGCCGGACAAGTTCTTCGATGTAGGCTTGATAGAGGGTATCAATCTCGGAAAGAAATGTCTTGATGTGTTTTCGGTGCTCCTGCTCCCACTTCTCAATGGCCAATTTGGGCATGTGCGCGCTTAAAAATTAGGTTCGGTAAAATCGTTCATCCCCCGTTCGGTCTTTTCGGCCTTGATGCGTTGGATTTCGATCTCCGGATTGTCCGTTACGCCGATCATTTTAACAGCCTGCTCCAACGAGATAATACCGTCGTTATAGGCTTTCCCGATGGCCGACCATTTCACTGTCACATCCTCATTGAACGGCTCCGAAAATTCATGCTCAATTTCGAGCTTCGCCAACTGGTCGGCCAATCCGATATGGGTGACTCGCGACATAATGGCAAGAATAATATTCTTGGCCCGGTCTACCACTACGTCATAGATTTCCCGGAGGTTGTCCCGCTTCATATATCCGAGGGCCAAAGCACGCCTCATGGCTTCCCCGGATAAAGTACCCATTCCTTTCATTGCCTCGAAAGACATATCCGGGGTGAAAGTGTCGAACAGAATTGAGGCGTTCAGGTCTCGTTTCTCGTTAGCTTGCAGGTCGGAGGCGGTGGGAGGGTTGATGTACTTGAAATCTCCGTCCTTGTTGTTGATTCGGATTACACCGCCGGGAACATCGGGGTCCGGTAGGCTGCTCAATGCGTCGGCCGTGGCAAGTGCAATTGGGTCGCCGAAATAGTTATTAGTGTCGGCGATCCCGGAGTCCATTTTCTCTTCGCGGTTTATTCGCTGTTGCACACCATCCCAAGCCTTGTTTTGCCGAATGTAGACGACGTTTATTTTTCCGGTCGGGTTCGGCATCTCGGACACCTCCCATCCGATATTCACTTTGCGAGTCCGGTAAATGACTGACGGGGTCTCTATGTCGAAATGCTCGATCGTGTTACTCCCTTCTTTCAATGAGTACCCATAACCAAAAGCAATCATGGTGCTGTATTGATCGAAAAGTGGTCGCAAGGTATAGCCGCCGGAATGGGACAGAACGACGGGCTTGACTGCGGACGCGCCTTGGCTGTTGCGGTACAGGTGAAACAAGATGGCTGCTTCGGTTTCCGCTCCTGCTGTTCTCTTGGCTTGACGCATGACGGTGTCGAATCGCATGGAACGAAGAAAGGAGGCGAATGCTGGGAATGCTTCGTTCTCCTCGGCCTTGGCAAGCTTCCATTTGATGGGGTTCCCGAGCAGGAAAAACAACTCCACTTCGTTGATATACCGCTGGCGGGCGCGGGGTAACTTTTCGGATACATAGGGCCTCTTCCCCTCGCGGTCTTTGTCGCGTCGGTACATGACGGCATGGAGTTCAGGGACGTATTCTTGGATCGCCCGTTCAACCTCTGTGTCGCGATTCTGCAACAGAGATTTTACGCGCCCAACGTCTTTGTCTTGAAGAAGCTGTAACAGAGTACGTTCTATTCCCAGTGCATTAAAGATGTTGTTCCTCAGAACATCATAGAGATTTCTGTAAATTGGTTTCATGTCTTCCGTATTGAAAAGTCGCTTGTCTCTTCACAAGCGTTGGTCTTTTGCCTAAAAAATGCCCAAACTGGCCTTGTCGTAGGTTGTTCGGGTCAATATCTTCCCGAGGATCATACCCAATACGTAGTAACGCACGGCGTCGCACAGGTGGTCTTCCTGTCCGTCGGCGGGGCGGTTGATCGGGTTGCCGTTCTTGTCTTTGTCCCACACGTAGTTTCGGAACTCGCGTAGCATGTTGTACGATCGCTCCGTCACATGGATGTTCATCTCCAGCATCTTTCCGATCCCGGCAATGATGGATGGGCCACTCTTGTCCACCGGGTAGATCAGGATACCGGCGTTGGAAATCTCGTCGATCAGGCGCGGGTCGGCCGATTCAGATATGACCTTGAGGTTCCGATAAGGCTTAAGGGTCTCGATAATATCTTTCGTCAGCATGCGGGTGCGATAACAGATCTCGTCGACATAGAGGTCGTTCCCAACAATTCCGCATCGGGCAATGGCCGTCGGGTCGTTGGAGTATCCGAAGTCCTGACATAATGCCACTTTGTCGCACCACTCCGGAAACTCTTTTACGACAGTTATGTGCTTGAAGATCGCTCCTTCCGCTACATCCACCCACCGCCCCATAACGACATGTGCATATTTATCCGGATTCTCAACTTTCATTCGCTCGACCTCTTGCAAAAACTCGGCACTCAGGTAGTCGATATTGTCCAGATAGGTTGTGTGGATATGCAAAACATTCGGGTGGGTGCTGATCTGCACCTCTACGCCGTCGATGTTAACTATCCGGTGGGTGTTCTGAATGTATTTTTTGTAAATGAAATGGTTGGAGTCGGTCGGGTTCATAATGATTATCACCCGATTTTGGATACCCTTTTGGCGAATCGACAGGACGAGTTTTTCAAAGTCTGCTTCGCTGGTCCACTCCTCGGCCTCGTCGCACACAAAAGTCGTGATCCCTTGAATGGATTTGAGCTTGGCGGTCTGATTCCCGGATGAGGTCTTAATCCCCCGAAACAAAACCTTGGAACCGGAAACCAGATTTTCGACATCCGTCTTGGTGATGTTAAAGAACTCTTCTGTGCCGTCGGCCTCGATCTTTTCGGCAAACTCTGGGATGACCGATATAGCCGCCGAGGCCATGGTGTATCGGCAATACAAAATAACATGGCCCTCTTCAAAAGACAACCGCTCGATGAATGCCCCGGCATTGAAACTTTTGCCCGATCCGCGCCCTCCGGTAATAAGGATGATAGAGTGTTCGGTGTCGGTGTACAGAGGGATGTATATGTCCTGCGGTTCGATCATTTCTTTTGCAAGCGCTCTTTCACCCAATCGCGGATGCTGATGGAGCCTTTCATGCTAACGTCGGCTTCTACCTCTTGACGTTCTACATACCCACGTTTTTTACCCCGTGTCTTAAGGGTGAAAATTATCGCGGTCTCGGATGGTCGCTCGCGCCACCCCGCAAATACTTTGTTCCCCATTTCATCTTGTTGTATGTCGGGAACGCCTGCAACCAGCTTACGCAAGTTGCTTTCGGCCAAATCGACAAATCGCTCGCGAGAGTCATCAAGTGTCTGTTTGAACTGGGGATCGTTTTCACACCAAGCATATACGGTGTTTCGAGACACTTTGAAATGTGCGGCAATATCTGATAGTATTCCTCCGCAGGCATTGGCTACCTGCTCGAATTTCTCTATTGGCGGTTTGGTGCTCGGGTATGCCATTTTTATTGTGTTAAACTTGTTAAACTTTCATATTTTATTCCACCCGCTCCACCATGTCGGAAAACATTTCGCCGGGAATGAGTTTGTCATTCGGTAAAAAGTCGAACCGGAGCATAAAAGCGGACTTGGCTCGGTAGGATTTGAAATTGAGCATTACGTACGATTCAAGGTCTTCGGCACGTTGTTCTGCCTTTTGCCGTATCTGCTCTTTCATCTCCTTAACGGCTGCTTTTCGCTCTTCATAGGGGCGTTCAAGCTCTTCAAAATCATCTAGCGTATCTGCAAGGCCAGCACTAAGCTCATCGTGCATGACGGATATTCCGTAGATGTTCATGTCGGCTTCGGACAACCCGGCTGCCTGGTAGTCAACCTCCGGAACCAGCACCTTCATCTTCTCCATGTCGAACTCACCCATCGCAGATGGAGAGTTCATGAAAATGTTTTGTTCTCGTTCGGCCTTGTCGTCCAACTCTACGGCTTCAACCTTGATGTTGTAGTCCGTTTCGGATGTCCCGTCGTAACCATTGATGATGTCGAGTGTCTGAACTCGCTTATGGCCGGATACCAGATAAGAAGAGAGACGGTTCCAGACGATCCCGCCAAGATAACCAACGGTCTTGAAGTTCTTTTTGAGTTTCTTGACCACTTCGGCATCTTCCTTGCGGGGATTATAAGGTGCAAAGTTGATTTCGGAACGCTTGATTACGACCGTCTCACTTTGCTTGTATTTTGGATGCTGCTCTTTTTTCTTCGTCATATCGCAATAATATATTTCGAGACAAGGGGAACACTCTGTAAATCTTTTCAAGATCTTGTGGATAGTGTCGGCGGAGATAATCGAACACCTCGGGCAGGAAGGTCAATCCCTGTGACTTGTTTTTGTTGTAGGAGATCGGCTCGGGGAGTTTGCGAGCCTTGATGTAGGCCATCACGTCCGACTTCTTCCATCGGGAGAGCGGATAGACCTTGTTCGTGCTGCTTATCGCCTCGTTCTCGTAGCCTCGCAGCATGATACAACGATTCATTCCGTCCGACTGCTTCATCCCGTAGAACGAGTACCCGATGCCGGTTTTCATCCGGATTCGTTCGTCTACGTCCTTGAGGGAAAGCAATTTGATGTTTGGATTCGGAATGCAGTACAAACCGCAACGCAGCACGCGGGTCAATGTCCAATGAGGGATTTGCAGAACTGTGACGTTGGTATAACGACTCTTTATCGACCGTAAATAATTATCAATATGGTCGAGGCCCTTGACAAAATACATGAACACGCAAACCACCTCTTTGAAGTGCGGGGCCATCAGGTCGAGAAGTACTTCGCTATCTTTCCCGCATGAATAAAAAAGGATTGCCCTATCCGTTTTTTTTCGGACAGAGGCAATCACTTCATTTGCATGGTCTATCGGCGTCATGATTAACCAGCCGACATGCCAAAGGCGGCACGGACGTCACGATAACGACCAGCACGGTCGGTAGATCGACCGCCTACCGTTCGGTAGCGAATCCGGCTAACACCGGTAGCACGATTGATTCGATTTCTTACAGAATTTCGAGTGTGGCACTAAATTTAAAGGTTTAACAATTCGTTTTCTTAAGCACCTTGCCCAAGAGGTAATCAATCTCGGTCATGGTGCATTCGTTGCCGTTGTGCTCATACACAATCGGCTCTTTCGTCTCTTCATCGCAGACGTCGATCAACTCGGCACCTTTTACCTCCACAAGTACGCCAGGGCGGCCGGTTTCGTACCCCATCCAAAATTGGATAGCATCGTAGTGGTTGACGATCGTATCAACGCCTTTTTCGCCCTCCCAAGATGATTCGGGCACCTCGCTGTCTTTCTTGTAGATCTTGCCAGTACTGTTGTCGCGATACGAAATATATTTTGTATTGGTGGGGCGAACTTCGCGGGTTTCAACCATCTTTTCGCCCGACAAAATAGCGTCGAACCACTTTTTCTTGATTACAAGCGTTAAAATCTTCATGTGTTCTTTGATTTCGTAGCTTCTTGGTAGCGGGGGCAAGAGTCGAACTTGCGTCTTCTGGACACTACCCAGACGTGGTACCGCTGCACTACCCCGCATGTCATCTTGCTACAAATTTTGCGTCGCAATTTACATTTTACAACATAAAATATTCAGTCATTCAAATTTTCTGTTTGTGATCCGGTATTTTCGAAGGTTGTAAGCAGCGAAAAAAGGGCGATCAACTCTTTTCTAAACGTCTCGTCTTGAATGAACCGGGCAATTACATCAAAGGGGGTGAAATCGTAATTCTGAGACATCGCTAAGCCAATTTTGTGAGGTTAGCGATTTTGAAACAGCGATATTCTCCGCGTTCGGTGTCGAAATAGACTTGGATCGTCGGGTTCGGCTTGCGTTCGGTGCCCCGCGTTTCGGGCAGCAGATCGGGGCACAGCGTGCCGAATGCTTCGCGAATCTCGCCCGAAACTTTTTGATAGTAGAACTTGACGATACCGGCCCGCATTTTCGCTCTGAGCTTGAAGTTAAGCCAAGAGGCTCTGAGAGCCTCGGCCATGGAGTAGCCGTTGCGCTTGACCATTTGCCATGCGAGACGCATGATCTCGCGTAAATCGGTCGTTTTCATGATGTGAGTAGACATTTTGGAGCAATAAAAACAGCGGCATCGCTCTAACCCGCTGTCTACTCACTTTTAAGGGTGATTACTATTGCCATTACAACAATAGTACGGGGATGATACCGCTGAAAGTATAAGGCACAAAAAAAGCACCATCTGGTGCACCTCGCACCCTTAATTGTAAGTAGACATTGCAAATGTAATCATATTTTTTGAATGTGCAAATTTTGAATATCAAAAAAGCCTCGAAATTTTCGAGACTATATAAAGTGTCTATTTATTGGATTTAATAAATTCAGATGCAACCCAAACCTCAAATTTATCATTCCCCGTATTAACTTCTATTTTGCATTTACCGAATTTTTTCTCTTTCATGGTATAGGAATTGACATACGGATTCAACACATAAACCCTCTGAGAAGCAATCATCAAAACAAGTGCATCTTCATCTTTCCGATTACACACTTTATTTAGTTGATCATAATCAAATTCGGAAACTGCGGACAGACACTGTTTGGTCAATTCGCACTTCTCTCCTATCGCTGGCAATCTATCCGTACTTGAACAATTGATGAAAATAAGCACAAATGCTATCAATAGCAACATCCTTTTCATGCCTACATTGTTGAATGTTATAGTAAGTGTCATTTAGAAACTGTTTCGGTTGAGCATGTTTGTTGAATTATGCTGAGAATAGTTGAGAGGAAAATTCAACAGTGGCCTGTTGATCCGTTCCCTCTGTTTCCATTTTTATCCTCAAAGCCTCTGACTTTCTGAACTCTTGCGCTTCAGCGAGTCGGGTAAATTCTATGTCTCCGTGATTTTCTTTCACAACCCGTTCAATCTCAGATAAAGGTACATTGAAAAATTCTCTGCGGCGATTGATGAGATTTAGCCGATTGGAATCAAATTGCTTATGTAATTTTGCCTCCAATCCGGGTGCATCTTCTGAGAAAATAATTGCATGTACGTCAAAACAGAAAGGTACGCTGGCATCTCCCAGCTCTCGCACACGATCCATCGGATCAAGACGACGAGTCATGCCGATTTTATACACATTTTCGCCAAAAGAACCCACATTGGAGATTACATACACATGACCTCGCCTTGTTTGTTGTGCCATGGAAATAGCACGTTGTTTATTGTTTTCGGCCTCTGCAACACGAGCCTCTAATTCTCCAATTTTAGACAGTAACTTCGCTTGTTGTGCCCCTTGCAAAGTTTCTACCTCTTTGCGTGCTTTATCCAGTGCTTTTTGGTAAGCCTCTTCTTCTTTTTGGGCTTTCAACATCGCGGCTTCAATCTCTTTGCGTGCTTTTTCTTCCTCCCGCATTTGTTCACGAATCTGCCTCTGCTCTTCTTTTTCTTCATGTTTTTTGAGCTTGTACTCGTAAGCTAATCTCAACTCTGTTACTTTGAGACTGGCATAAGCTCGGGAAATATAAATCCCCTGTTTATCATAAATTTTATTGATCGCCTCCAATGACTTCTGGATACGTTCCTCCATCCTTGAAACATTGTTCCAGTCAACATCGGCAATAAAACTATCACACTCTCCATTAAATGCCCGCAGCATGAGTTTTTTCTCCCTCTTAACCATTGCAGCCCCTTGGGCAATACTGCCATTCCAGGATATATTTTCACCGCCGAGTACCGCAGATTCATTCCGGATCTCCCGTTTTTGGTGTTCCCGAATCTTGGAGATTTCCTCCTTGTATTTTTCGGAAGTATCGAAATCAAAATGTGGTTGATAAACCCCGTATTCAGCCAGTTCAATAACCTCCTGGTATATTCCAGCTTCTCGTTGCAGCCGTTTGTAGGTGTCAAGCCCATTTTTGTATTTATTCTCTAGCTCAGACAGTTGCTTTTCGAGGGCACTTATATTAGACTCCAGTGATATTTTGCGATTCTCTGCATCGCGCACAATGACACCGGCCTTATTAGTGGCCAGTGTAATAATATCATCCGCTTGATTTTGGGCTTGTTCAATGATACGTTTTGCCTCTGCTTCCGCATCGACAACTTGCTCGTATTGTTTTAATTCTTCAATATGCTTACGAAGTTGCGCTATTTCGGCTAACTCTTTCTTTTTCAAAAAATCAAAAAATCCCATAATCAAGAATTTATATAATCTGTTTATTGATTATCAATCCGCCATTTCTTTTTGAGTCAATTTAATCTTCACGGTTTTCACGATTAGGCAAAGTACAACCTCTTCGGGATGTTTTTGAGTTGGAATCATTAAGAGCGGGCTGAAGCCTCGTGGGAGCGGATGCCCTCTTCTGTGTCTTGTTTTCCCAGTTCCTTCAGAAGTTTGTTGTTTTGTTCGATTAGTGCGTCGATTCTTTCCGACTGCGACTTGATTTGTTCCGATTGGGTCTGCAATTGCTTGGCCTGCATCTCCATAATGTTCATCATTCGATCAAAACGGTCACCGGACAACTCGCTCTGAAGGGATTGCGACTGCCCGACTTCTTGAGCTGGATTCTTCAGCATCTCACCCTCCCCGGTGAGCAGCCAAATGTGATTCACTTCTGGAAATTTATCTTCAATAATGTTTATGTCAAATGTATTTCGTTTAAGCCATTGGGAAAGATTTTGAGGAGAAACACCTAAGTATCGTGCAAATTCGGCCTTTGATGTAAAGTTTTTATATCGCATCAAAGTGCTTAATATTAATGCTTTGTTGACAATCATAAGACATTCACATGAAAAATATTGCCGGTTTTATTTGTAAAGTTGCCATTGTTGTTTATCTTTGCATTGTGATACAAACGATACCGCAAATGTATCGTACCTGTATCGCATTGCAAATACCAAAAATAGGGTAAAAATATCGGAAAACCAAAATGAGGCAAGTACGATCCCGAGTGATTTTCCGTGCTTAAAATCTGATATTCCGATGATTACGAATTTTGGAAAATATTTTTTGCAAAAAACATTTGGTGGATTCAAAAAATCTTCTGATGTTTGCAGTGCCAAAACTTCGCTATTAAAAGCGTGTACATACTATTCTCGTCATAAGGCGAGCTTCTTTCCGGGTGTCATCTTTTTTGATGGCGGAGTTTTGGCGAACTTTTGGAAGGGGCTTGCCTCTTTTGTCATATCCATAACCGAACTTTCAGACCAATGCCAAAACTCCCTGAAAGCGCGGAAGCGGGGAAGTATAGTACCCGCTCTGCCTCGACATCCTCTTTTCTCGACCTCTCGGATCGGGAAATCGCAATCCGTATCAAATCGCTACCGCTGGACGAGCTCGAAAGGCTCGCCCCGCTGCTCCGCATCCTTTTTTGCGGCGTAATGGAGTGTGCTGAAAACAGCAATATACAACGACAAACAGATGATCAATAAGTATTCTTTCCAGCCGGGATGGGACAAGGTTCGCCCTTGCGACCAGGAACACATGAAAAAAGCATTGATGGAAGCTCGCGGGATCACCTCGGATATTGCGTGGCGTAACTGTAAGAGCGGGAGGGTTGAGCCGAAAGCCAGCAAAAAGGAGGCAATAGAAAATGTTTTCCGCAGCTACGGAATCAGAACGGGGATTTGGGGCTATGAAACCGAAGAGTACAAGTCAGCTAACGCCGCAGGAGCTTAGGGTGGCTTCCCTGACGGCTGGCGGGTTCTCCATCAAGGAGATTGCCGAGCGGCTGCACAAGAGTATACACACGATTACCACTCAACGTCGGGCGATCAATCGGAAATTGGAGATCAATAAAGACATGGAGCTATCTCGATGGTGGTTCTGCACCATGTTCTCCATTTCGGAGGAACAAATAGCCGACAAAATGAGACAGGCAGGGGCCTTGGTGTTGCTCGCGCTGTTTTCGCTGCACTTGTCGCAGGCGTCCGATCAGCTGTTAGTGCGGCGAGTGCGTGGCCGACGAAACGAAACAGAACTGATAATTTAAACAAGATACAATGAAGACATTCTTCAAAGCATTAGGAATTACGCTGCTGATTGCGTTGTGCGTAATTGCATTTTATGCCACGCTTTTTTTGATAGATACGCATTTCGGCAGCATAGCTACGGCTTGCGTAGGGCTGTTTTTTGCTATCGCAATTGGAACATTCATGCTGTATAAAGCATTCAAAGATTAGAACATGAAAGCGAGCATCATTGTCACGACGAATAACGGGAAGCCGGATATCCATATCTGCGAAATTGGAGGGTACGACGTGGCCAGCCCGAGTTCTGAAAAGGAGCTGTGCATTTTGAAAAAAATATTTGCTCGACACTCAGAGCAAATCAAAAAGGAGTTGACCGAAGAGTTTGCTAGTGCGATTGATTGGCAACCAAAAGAGTTTCCGACCGGTATCATCAATCCGGCGACCGGTAAGGAGTGGATATTGTCGGACTACTACGTCGACGAGAAAGGCAACAAGTATTTCACCCACGACGAGGCACTGAAGATTTGGGACAGCCTGCCCGGTTGGGGGCCATGCACCGACGAGTTTCACCAAGCGTTGGTCGAGTTGGTGTGGGACAAAGAGGCCTGCGTGTGGCGAAAGGACGTGAATGGCACGGGGCTGAATGGCTTCGAGTACATGACTCAGAAGCTCGGATATGAGTTGGGTGGATTTCGCGACAAATATTATACGGGCGCTCTGACGAACGTCGGCGGCTACGGGTACAGTTGGTCTTCCTCCTTTAGCGGGACTAGCGGCGTGTTCTTGTACTTCAACACGCAGCGCCTCAACCCCAGCAGCGCGAACAGCCGCGCCTGCGGTTTTCAGTTGCGTTGCCTCTCAGAATAGAGAGCGGCTTGTCCGCGTATTGAAACTTACCCCGACCTTTCCGCCTGAGGGCGGGAGGACGGGGATACAAAAAACAAAAAATCATGAAAAATCAAATCAAAATCGTGTTGACGGCCATCATTGTTGTATGCGGAGTCATTTTAGCTCTCCTTTGGGGGATTCCGCGATATAAAGTATGGCAGCAGGAGATGTCCGGGAAAGCCGAGTTTGCCAAAGCCGAGCAGAACCGGAGGATTAAAATCGAAGAGGCTAAAGCTAACCTTGAAGCGGAGAAGCTCAATGCTCAGGCCGAAATTGAGCGGGCAAAAGGGGCTGCTGAAGCCATTAAGATCGAAAATGGCAGTTTGACAACACAGTACATCCAATATCTATGGGTTCGCCAACAGAACAGCGTTTCAAATAAAGTGATTTACATCCCAACAGAAGCAAATCTTCCCATTTTAGAAGCTCAATCAAAATAAGCACTCAGCATGCGATAGGCGGTTAAGCGGATAGGCCGCAGGGGTTTGGGGTTATTAGCGGGTTCGACTCCCGCCGCATGCACAACAAGATCATACACAAGGAGTTATGTTTGACAATGCAAAAAATACGAGCAAAGATTTGGCGAAGTCGAAAACTTTGTCTACGTTTGTATTGCGAACCAGTCGTGAATACACGACTACCAATTATATATTAGTAAGTAGCTCAAAGCAATTTGGGCGTGGTCTCGTAGCACTTCTGCATCCGTGTAGTCGTGGCTGGTTCGCAAAACTGAGAGGCTGCGCCCTTTCTTTATATCCATACTTAAAACTTTTGACCTACAATGCGAACCAGCGTCAAAAGCAGCATTTCGGCACAAGGTGCCGTATCTGCACGTCCATTCGACCGGCTTACCAAAGCTCAGATGGTCGAACTTCTAAATCACAACATTTCAAAACCGCTCACGCCGGAGCAGTTCCAGCGTTGCGCAGCATCGGCACTCTATCGATGGTGTGCTTCGGTCATCGCCGGTCAATTCGCCTCCATGATCGAATTGACGGATCGGATCGGCGTTCTCGAAAAAATCTACCGGAACCGATAAGCCTTTGCCGATCGTGGAAGCAAAGCGCAAAGGCGGCATGCCGGGGAACAATAGTACCCGCGCTGCATCGGATTGGTTCCTTTTTCTCACGGACGAAGAAATCGCTCTTCATGTCAAACTCCTCTCGATGGACGAGCTTAAACGGCTCGCTCCGGCCCTACGTATCCTTTTCGCTGGCCTGATGGCCTATGATGAACAGAACTCTAAAAATCGCTGAATGCCATGCCTTTCGTCGATGAAATAACAATAGATACTCCGATATCGATGCTGACTGTTGGTCAATTGTGCGAGATTCTCGGAAAGACCTTGCCGACACAGATCGAGGTTCACCAAGCGGCGCAAAAAAATATAGTTCGTGGGTATCTCGGCCTTATGGAAGCAATGAATGTCGGGCGTACCACGGTAGCCGATTGGGTTGCGAGCGGAAAGATAGAGGAGGCGACCACTCGCGAGGGCCGGAAGATTTGGTTCGACGTGGATAAAGTACGTGAATTACTCGGCAGAAAGTCCGGCGGACGCAAGGAATGAAAGCGATGGCCACTCACGATTTCATAACGCAAAACGCTTTAAACTACACAAATATGAGCGACTTGATTTTTTATTCGATAACGATTCTCGGTGGCATCTCATTCTTATACGGGGTTCTTTATGACTTGGCCAAAGGGCCTCGCCGGTTTCGAAATGCCGAGATGGAAGCCAATCGACACAGCCATACGGTCAAAGACCGATAAGACAGAGTTTGCAGGAATGTCTAAAAACACTCAGCAGAAAACAACTAAACAAGATGAGAGCCGTGATGTTGAAACAAATCATGAAAGCCCTTCCAATAAGAAAGTCAAAAACCATAAAAGGAGGAGAGATTAAATCGCTAGAGCTCCTCCTTCGCGGATCGGGATGGGTATTAAGCTCAACGGATGACTTTACTCCTCTTAAAAAGAGAGACGAATCCACATTGAGGGCAAGTAACCAAGACGACACCAAATGATTTCAATTCATTGGGGTCAAGTTGTCCTGATTCTTTTAACGATAGGATTACGCCGTCGTCCGGCAGGACACTTTTGTCGCCATCAAACCCACAATTTGGACACTTGCCAACACGGAGATTGTTTTGGAGTTTTTCGAACTCGGAAGATTGCAATTTAGACATAGCTGAATGAATTAGACCCAGCAAAGATACAACAAACGATCGGGAGCAGAAAATTGCTTTAGCATAGCTACTGGATTAGACAACCACAGCCTGTTCCCGATTATTTTCAAAACAAAAGAGAAAAATGTTTGCGGTTTCAGAAAATATGCGTATGTTTGTAGTGGCAAACTCAGTGAAGGCCGTACAGCCTTACTGTTACATATTATTCCGCAATCATAAGGCGGGGTTCCTGAGACAATATCGCTTCGGCGGTCTTGCTGAGTTTGCCAAAACACAAGGGAGCCTCGCTTCTTTTGTTATATACCTACCTAACTTTTTTCTCAAAATGGCAAACTCAGAAAAAGTTAGCGGTGCGGTGAAGAATAGTACCCGTACTGCATCTACCGAACAACAATCCTACTCACAGCTCAAACGAACCGAAAAGACTTATCGGATCGTCATATTCGGCGGCGTCTTTGTCGGTGAACAAGGCTTCGGACACAGCATCTCTTATGTCTTGGCTGCACAAAACGAGTCGCAAGCGATTCGCATGGCTATGCGCAAGTATAGCCGACGCTCTAATTCTCTTCCGATTTACGAGGCACGCGTTACGCTCGTCGGTGATTCACAAGCATGTCTAACCGCTGAATAATCCGAGATTATGCATTGCATTTGTGGAACACTTTGGCCCGATCGCGAACAGCAGCTCGCCGAGTATCTCGGCCCTTATCAAAAAAAATATAATCCGTACGAGGGACGTGAATTCTGTCCCATCTGCGGGGATGAGATCCGCTTCGGGCAGCACGCCGTCGAGGGGCCGAATGATTATCTGCTCCACTCCCGGTGCTACGAGGGGACACTGCACGAGGCAGCGGAGGCGGACGAAGACATCTCTGATCCGCAGGGAGAATGGATCGCGGATGCCATATCGGAAGCGATCCTCGACCGCGACGAGCAATATAACACAGATAAATTTCCGCAACTGTGGAAATCCAAAATCTAAAACATCATGAAAATCAACAATGGAAGAAATAATAGATGCCGCACGGGCAGCGGGGTTCGAACCGAATGACATGAGCAACCGGGAGGAACGATATCGTCAGGCGATCGAATACCTCAAATGCATCGGGATGATCTGAATATTTTAAATCACAATTATGGCAGGAAGACTCGAAATACTCGAAGGTTCGCTGAAGAAAAAACAACAACTCTTCGAGGATAAGTTACAAAAACACTTCGATACGGTTAGACGAAGCAACGGTCAGCCACTTAACGACAAACGAAACGGCAGGGCAACACTCGACAAATGGGATCGACAAAACGACTCTCTCCGCAATTTACAGGATAGTATTAAGAAAACTGAAGATTCGATCGAGCGAGAAAAGGCAAAGATTGAGGCAGTGGCACGCGCAAAAGAAGTTCTCCCCACATCGATGTTAACTCTAATCGAATCTGGCGAACTCATTCAATGGAGGAAGTATCCGAATATTTGTTTTGTAGCCGGTGTCGAAAAAGCCCGGATCGGTTGGGATGCAAAGAAAAAGGTAGTCTATCACAAGTTTTCAAATTGGATCAAAAATCAGGAACAGTGGGCTCGGTTTCGGGAGGTATTTAATAGGCTGCACGAAGAACTAAACAAAAAGTAATAACGTTAGTAACCAAGCCAAAAACTCAAAGATCATGAATACACAACAAGCGCGCGAGGCCGTAGCGGCCGCCGTAGCTACTCCGAAAAAAGAGAACGAGGGGCTACGGATCATCACTCAGCAAGGTTCGTTCAAAGGGATGAAACAAAGTCAGATCGCCCAGGCTCTCCAGGCGTGGGGAAGCAACTTGCAGATGACCCTCCCGAAGCACCTCACCCCCGACCGCTTCATCCAGATGGCCACCTCGATCATCGCCAAAAACCCGGCCATCGCCGAGTGTTCGGCCCAGAGCGTCATCGGAGCTATTCTTCAGGCGTCGATCCTCGGGTTTCCGCCCGTCGAGGCACTGGGATACTGCTACTTCGTGCCGTTCAACAACAAGAAACCCGGCGGCTGGGTCAAAGAGATACAGTTCCAGATCGGCTACAAAGGACTCATGGACTTGGCGCGCCGCAGCGGTAAGATCGAGACGATCCATGCTTTCGTGGTGGTCGAAGGCGACGAGTTCGACTACGCTCTGGGACTGAACCCGACCATCACACACAAGCCCTGCGGCGCGGTGGCCGAACCCGACGGGAGCAACATCCGGTTCGCCTACGCGGTGGTCAAGTACAGCGACGGCGGGTTCGGATTCGAGGTGCTGCCGAAAGCGCGGATCGAACAGCTGCGGATGCGTTCGCCGATGGCCCGAAACGGGTTGACGGGTGCGTGGAAAACCGATTACGAGAGCATGGCCAAGGCCAAGGCGATCAAGCAGCTGGCCAAGTCGATGCCGCTGACTATCGACGCGATGAGCACGCTGGCCAGCGACGAGCGGGTGATCCACGCCGACAACTTCCGCGAGGGTGCGTTGGACATCGATGCAACGGAGATAGTGGATGCGGCCGACGAACAGCTACCGACTGCCGAAGAGCGGGTGCAACAGGAAATCGAACGCTCCGAACAGTTATCCGACGACAATCATGAGGGCGAAGAAACTGACGTACGCGAATAACGCCGACTGGCTGGCGGGTCGGCAGGGAAAGATCGGCGGTAGCACGATCGCCGCCCTGCTGGGGCTCGACAAGTACCGGACGCCGCTTCAGGTATATTACGACCTGACGGGGCAGTCGGAGCCGCAATCGGAGAACAAGTACACCATCGCCGGGCATCGGCTCGAACGGGTCGTGGCGGATTACTTCACCGAGGCGTCCGGGACGATGCTCATCACCGGAAGCGAAGCGGACATTACCTACATCCACCCGGAGTACGACTACCTGATCGGCTCGCCCGACCGGGAGTACGTCGCCGCCGACGGCCAAGAGGCGATCCTCGAATGCAAAACAACGCAGTTCGAGGTGGAGGCCGAGAGCGAGTTGTTCCAGAAGTGGTACTGCCAACTGCAATGGTACCTGATGCTGACCGGTTACCGGTCGGGAGCGATCGCCTGGCTCGCGCGCGGGGTCGACTTCGGCTACCGGGAGTTCGAGGCCAACGACGACGTACAGCAGCATCTGTTACGGACGGCGGTGGAGTTCTGGACCCGGCACGTCGTGCCGCGCGTGGAACCGGAACCGGCCACGGTCACCGACCTCCTGAAGCGTTACCGTAAGGCCACGGGGCTGGCGGGCGAGTGCGACGAGACGCTCTACCGCGCGATTCTGGAGCTGAAGGAGGCCCGCGCGCGGGCAAAAGCCGAGGGCGAACGGGCGAAGGAGCTGGAGGAGTTTGTCAAATTGTCGTTCGGGGCGAACGAGGAAATGACCTATCAAGAGGTACCGGTGGCGTCGTTTCGGTTTTCCGAGACGCGCCGCGTGGACACCGACCGCCTCAAACGGCTCTATCCGGAGGTCTACAGCGATGTCCTGCGCGCCTCGACCGTCCGAACCCTAAGACTCAAATAATGGAAACACGCGAACAACTCCGCGCCGAGGCGGAACGGATACAGGCCTACTTAGAGATCACCGCCTCGGACGACCCGAACGAAATGGTGGCCCGGCTCTCGGATCTGAATGTCTATCTGGCGCGCACGGGGCGGATGCTGGCGGAGGCGACCTGCATCCGCGACCGGGCGGTGGCGGTAGTCTATGCCGGGGAGGCTAAGGCGATCGTCAAGATGCCGGCAACGGTGGCGCGCCGGTTCGTGGAGTCGCAAACGGCGGACGAAAACGAGCTGGTCACATGGCTCGACCGTCTGAACCGGACCTGCACGCACCAGTCGGAAAACCTCCGCACGCAAATCTCATTCGCCAAACAACAACTCGAACTCACCCGGAAGGGATACTAAGAACCACCCAATGGACGCCAAAGGATACATACCTGTCAGCCGCCGGATATTTGAACACCCGTTTTGGTGCGAAGACCGCGAATACTCCAGGTTCGAAGCGTGGCTCGATCTGCTACAGACGGCCGGATTTGAGAACAGGAAACAGTATGTCGGCTACAAGGCAGTGAGTTTGAAGCGGGGTCAACAGGTAGCAGCTGTTCGAAGCCTCGCTGTGCGCTGGCGTTGGGGAAAGCATAAGGTCGAACTGTTCCTAAAACACCTTCGGGACGAGGGGATGATTACGCAGGGGACAGACAAGGGGACGGGAATAACGATTATAACCATCTCCAAATACGACACTTACAACCCCGATCCATCCAGACGGGGGACACGCGAGGGGACAACGGGGGGACAGCAGGGGGACGCGGAGGGGACATATATAAAGAAAGATAATAATATAACTACCCTATCGGGTAGTATGTGTGAGACTCCCTTGCGTAAAAGACTAAAAAAAGGGGATTGTAAGGGGGAGGAATCCAAGTCGCCCATGCAGCACGATCCGAAGGGCACCGATCCGCGGACTGACTGGCGAGACGATTTCGAGGTTTACCTCTCCGATCTGCGCCGAGCTTTCTCCGCCCTTGTCTCGGACTCCGGCTGGATGGCGCAGCAACAGGAGCTGAACCCCGGCATAGACGTGCGAAAATCACTTGAAAAGGCCTGTCTGAACTTCTGGGCCACCCAAGAGGGATGGCAGTGCAAAAAAGCGGGCAAGAGAACCGAAACGATCAACTGGAAACTGACTCTGGCAAACGCTATTTCGCAACCTTTCAACCGAGTATACCATGACCGAAAAAACGACTCCGATAACGGCTATCGTGCGGCAAGAGAAGCCGAAAAACGAGCTGGCCGCGAAGAACTGGGAAACCTCGCTGCGGCTGTCTTATCTGGCTTTGCCGGTAAGGCGGGTCGATGACATCGTCACCTTGCCGAACCCGGCTCCGCTGGTCAAAATCGGGAAAGAGTGCGGCGAGGGACAGGTCATGGCGGCGCTGGTCGTCATCCTGAACGACCTGATCGATTTCTTCAACGTTCCGAACTCGATGGATCAGACGCAGGTCATCTACACGGCGGGACTGATCCGGGACGAGTATTTCTATTTCACGATCGAGGACTTCAAGGTATTCTCGGACAATGCCAAGAAACGCCGCTACGGCAAGCTCTTCGGGGGAATCGACGGATCGGTCGTCTTCGACTGGCTCGAACAATACGCGGCGGAACGAACCCGGGCTTTTGCCGAGCACAACGACTGCCGGGCGTTCAGCGACAAGGAACGCTACGAACGTCGGGGCGATGTGCACAAGATTGCCGACCTCGAGCTAAGGAGCATTTTGGGCCGAAACTACAAACCGACCCCCTAACCGCCTCGCCTTCGAGGAACAAAATTTCAGACGATGAGAACTATTCAAGACTTGCAAAATGAACTCGATGCGCTTCTTGATGAAGCCAGCCAATACAAGCACGCTAAGCCTCCGCGGGAACTGATGGCCGAAATCAAAATGACCCGACAGTTGATCCGGTATCTGGAAACAAGCCCGACCGAACAGATGGTAAAAGGCCAACTGTCGGAAGTCAGGCGAAAATTAAAATTTATCCCGAGCCGATACGAGGGGTGGTTTGAGAACTTGTCAAAAAGCGAAAAGCAGATGCCGGGAAGAAAACTGAAAGCCAGATTTAACAAGGAGCACGAAGTGTCAAAGCTGAAAACGCAGTTGCGGGCACTTAATCGACTGATTCAAACGGCATGACCATGGGAACACTGACACTGAAAGACGGCAAGTTTTGGCGCGACGGCGTCGAAGTGCCGCCACGCATCGGAGATGCAGAACAAATTGCGCTCTTGCAACAAGCGGAGCGACAGGCACAACAGCGGGAAGCCGACGCAAACGGAGACGGGATAGAACTCGAATTTGAGTTAAAAGAACTCCGATATACCGGAGAGATTACTTGCATCTGCGGGTATTTAATAAGCCAAAATTTCACGTGCGAATACTTTGACTGCGATTCAATAGAGGGCCTTATTGAAGAGGACTGCGATAGTCATTGCATGGAATGCCCGAAATGCGGGCGGATGTATGAAATTGTCTTCGGGCGGGCGGTGCTAATCCCCAAAAACAACCGATAAGAACGTAAAAGAATGACCCACGCCTCGCTCTTCTCCGGGATCGGAGGGTTCGACCTGGCCGCCGAGTGGGCCGGGTGGACAAACCTTTTCAATTGCGAAATAGACCCGTTTTGCCGACGGGTACTCCAATACCACTTTCCGAATGCGGAACAATACACAGACATACGCGAGACAGACTTCAATGTTTGGAGAGATCGGATCGACGTGCTCACCGGAGGTTTCCCATGTCAGCCGTTCAGCCTCGCCGGGAAGCGGAAAGGCACCGATGATCCCCGCCACCTGTGGCCCGAGATGCTGCGAGCAATTCGCGAGATTCGTCCCCGCTGGGTCGTGGGCGAGAACGTTCGCGGAATCCTTAGTTGGAGCGGCGGGATGGTCTTCGAGCAGGTGTGCACTGACTTGGAGGCTGCGGGGTACGAAGTGCAATCGCTTGTACTTCCTGCTTGCGGTGTCGGAGCTCCCCACCGCCGCGACCGGGTGTGGTTTGTTGCCCACCGCACAAACGCAGGGGCTGAAGCGGTGCGAGAATGGGAGGACGGTGTTTTATCCCACGTCAATGCTGCCGACGCCGACGGCCATCGATGCCGGAAGCGGACGAATCAACAAGTCGGCATCTGCAAATGCAGTAGAAAGGCCGACAATTGCCTTGGCTGCCAAAATGGGATTACTTTCGGCCCTGATGGCGGCGGACTGTGGAGCGAAGTCAACAAGAACCGAGAATCAAAATTCGCTTACCAAAATGGCTCGATTGGAAACTGGCAAGACTTCCCGACTCAACCCCCAGTTTATAGCGGAAATGATGGGTTTCCCGCCGGACTGGACGGTATCACCGTTCCTCGCTGGAGAGCCGAAAGCATCAAAGCCTACGGAAACGCGATAGTTCCGCAGGTAGCCTGCCGAATCTTCCAAACCATCAACGAAACCGAGAAATGATAACCAACGCCCGCTTTACGCATTATGGCCGGTTGCAGCTGCTCCGGCACGTCGCCGCTAAGACCAACCCGCTGACCGCGACCATCATCCGCCGAAACATCACGGCCCGAAACCTCCAAATCGAGATACAAGACTAAACCATACGCTATGACCTTTCAGGAATTTCAAAAAACAATCATTGACCGCTGCCACAAGGCCGGGGCATGCAAACCAGAGTTTAAACGGATGATGGAAGCTACCGATCAGGGCGATAGGCCCGGATTCATTCGTGTACTTCTCGACAACCACTGGTGGTGCATTGATAGCAAAATCTACGATGCGGCGTTCTTTCTCGAATTGGATGAACAGGAGGTATTGCTTGAGGCTGGATTGCCGACGCAGCGCAACCGACCGATCGATTTCAAGGCAGAGGAGATCGGGGGCAAACTTTGGAAGCCTTTCAACGAGGGCGCAAGCGCGGAGAATGGTGTCGGGGATTACTTTACGTTCGATGAAGCGAACGATCCTGAGGCAGGCCGACTCGTGCCGAGCGTGGAAGACTTCGAGGCGTTATGCGACTTACCGAGCAAGTGGGCCCTGTATCAGGGGGAATTCGGTCGTCTGTTTGACGGTAGGTTGTTCATCCCTGCCGGTGGGTTTCGCGACAAAGATACGGGCGCGCTGAACGGCGTCGGCGGCAGCGGTTACAGCTGGGCTTCCACGGTCAGCGGTACCAATGGCATGGACTTGGGTTTCAACGTGACGTGGCTTAGTCCCAGCTACTCGGGCCACCGCGCCCACGGTTTTCTGTTGCGTTGCCTCTCAGAATAGAGAGCGGCTTGTCCGCGTATTGAAACTTACCCCGACCTTTCCGCCTGAGGGCGGGAGGACGGGAATACTAAAAAAAATTCAAACCATGAAAACAAAATTCAAAGGAACCCCGGGGCCGTGGGAGTACGAAGATTCAAGTGTCGTATGCAGCACTAAGAGAAAAGCAGTAGTCGCTGTAGCTGTATCAAAAACAGGGAGATTTGACTCAGAAAATGGCAAGTTGATCGCCGCCGCGCCTGAGATGCTGGAAGTGTTGCAGGAATTGGTCGAAGCTTGGGAATCCGGACTCACCAAGTCGATCCCGGCCCTGAACCAGGAACCAGCCTACCGGAAAGCCAAACAAATCATCAAAAAAGCACTCGGAGAATAGCATGACACGAGAAATCAAATTCAGAGGAAAGCACATTGATAGCGGCGAATGGCTGATAGGGGATTTAGTGCACGATTATATCGGGAATGATAGTATCAAAGCATACCACATTTACCCCAAAGACGCGTGGAATGGCCCGGATTGCTACGAGGTCAATCCGGATACCGTCGGCCAATACTCTGGACTGAAAGACAAGAACGGCAATGATATATGGGAGGGGGATATAGTGATGGTGGAAAGCCGAGATGAAGAGTATGATAACTTATTGGTAGGATTGACTTTCTTAATCATGTTCAGCTATGGGGGATTTTGCATTGCCGAAGATGAAGAATCCCCGTGGGGGTCGATAAATAACTTAGATATTTTAGAAGTGATCGGCAACATCCACGACACCCCGGAGTTACTGGAAGGAGACAGGCGATGAATGACAAAACACTACCTCGCGGCCTATGGCGTCAGGAAGACGGGAAGATAGCTCTTGCGCGTTGTCCGAAGTGCGGAGCAGAGAACTACATGCCGAACGTGCTGACCGGCATCTGCTCTTGGTGCGGGTATGATGCAAATGCAGATACTAAATTAAAGTAACAGAAAACAGATTATGAAAACGATTGAAAATAAAAAGGTTGATAACCTCGAAGAAAAATTCCCTATTGGATGTAGAGTTACAACGGCTGTCGGAGATCATCTTGGGATTCCTTTTAAAGGTACTGTGGTGGGGTATGGAAAATGGAGGGATTATGATGCGGTGATCGTTGAAAAGGACTCAGGTAAAAGAGTCTGTGCCTTGGCTAAGAACCTAATACGCATTTGACTATGAAAACGATTGAAGAGCAGGCGCGGGAATACGCCGAGAACGCGTTTTACACCAAACGTACATTAGATGTCCAAGGAATGGGAGGACATATTGGAATGATGGAACGGGCTTTCCTCGCTGGCGCAAAAGCCGCTACCCGGTGGATCCCGGTCGAAGAGGAGCCACCTTGCCATGATCAAGAGATAGTATGCATCTCTAAAACAGGCATTATTGAACATACTTTTGGAGGTAAGATTATTGAAGATAATAGGATTATACAAGAAGAGTGGGAAGATCCTAATTATTTCTACTGGGAATACTGGCTCCCCATCCCGACGAATCCCGAAAAGTAAAACCATCATCCTATCCTGCCCGAAGTCCTGCGTGCCACGCGGGCGGTTAGTAGGGCGGGACGGGATGATTTTTCAAAGATTTTCAATAGTCGATTAAACACAAAAACATATGCCCATCCGCCGACAAACCAAAGCGCAGCGCGCAGCAATAGAGACCCTCTCGCCACCGATCCGACCCGACAACATCATCGCCATTGATCCCGATGTGGATCGAAGCGGCGTGGCGTGGTTACGCCCGAAGACCCGACGACTGGAGTGCGACGCGCTCGCGTTTCCGGAACTACTCGACTACCTGCAATTCGCCCGAAAGTGGGGAGATGAACATAACGAGTCGTTTGTGGTGGTGGTCGAGGCGGGGTGGCTGATCCGAACGCATTACCACGCGAACCGTCGGGACACCTACCGCTCAGCCGCCGCCAAGGGAAACGCCGTGGGACGTAACCACGAGATCGGCAGACAGATTGTACAAATGTGCCGCCACTACGATTTGGAAGTCGTCGAGCAACGACCGCTCCGCAAAATCTGGGCGGGCCCTGATCGCAAGATCACTCATCAGGAACTGATAGCCTTCGCCCCGATCACAAACCGAAACCGAACCTCTCAAGAGATGCGCGACGCCTGTCTACTGGCGTGGAACGCGGCAGGGTTTCCAATTTTATTCACAAGGTAAAATAAACAAGGAGGATCCGCCGCCCAGCTGAAACCTCCTTGATTCATACCGCAAATTGCTTTTGCTTTCTGCTCCACAAATATAGTGATTTAAGCAAAAATGGCAATGGTTGATGAATACGGAAATTTAGTTGCGAGGAGAATTAGTGACGAAATCGCAGAACCTAAATGGCGTGGAGGTGCTCCATTTGTCGAAGATTACGGTTTTTTTCTTTTGCAACATCCAGAATCAGGTTACTTCTGGCGTATAGAACAGAAATATGGCGTGGATTCCGGGCGGAAATTTGTTGATCTCTGCCTTTCGCACCGTTATACCGACGTACAGATCGAAAGGTACTACCGAATCATAATGGAGCAAGGCAAGATAGAAGCCAAAAAGTATATCCAAACTTGCAAAATGCAATGTTCAGAGCAATCTTTGAAACGATAATGCGAATCCATGTCCAAAGAATCAGTCTCCGCTTTACTTCATCAACTAGGTAATATGGTTGAACAGGGATGTTTCGATAACATCTCCGAGGAAGTGATTGACGGAGCAGCTGCCGTGCTGAAAAGCATTCTGAACGTAGATGTAACTTTTGAGCAGGCCAAACGAATTACCGGAAAGAGCGAATCAGCACTCCGTTCCAAGTGTAGCCGTTCTGCAATTACCAAACAACGGAAAGTACTTTTCAAGTATCGTGAAATGGAAGAGATTCGGGACAAGAAAAGATAGTGCATTCGTGCATGTAATCTTCTGAAAAACAATACTCTAACTTTATTATGCAAGGTGCTGGTACGCTGTATCGGCACCTTTTACTTTTGTTCCATAGGCCTACGTGAGTCGCTCCACGTGAGAGAGCGAGCCACAATTAATGAATTTCAATCTATGGACAAAGACATTTTCATGTTCGGAGACAGCGGCAATTCTGTTGCTTCCATGCTCCCCGCTCTGATGCAGAACCATGGGATGGATCCGAACCTCGTTGCTGCGTTGATGAACGGTAACAACAATCGCGGCGCATGGGGTGGTGACGGCTGTTGGTGGATGTGGATTATTCTGCTCTTCTTCTGTTGGGGCGGAAATGGATTCGGTTTCGGTGGAAACGGAATGAATAGCCTTCCGGCACAGTTGAATGGCGATGCAGGGCGCGAAATGCTTATGAATGCGCTTCAGGGGAACGGAAATGACATCAGACAGCTGTCTACTTCGCTCAATTGCTCGATTTCGCAGATTCAGAACGCCCTTTGCGGGTTGCAGGGATCTATCGACAAGGTGGCTGGTCAAGTCGGTATGACCGGGCAACAGGTAATCAACTCGATTCAATCGGTGGGTTGCCAGATTGGGAACCAGCTTGCGCAGTGCTGCTGCGAACTTCGGGAATCGATTACCAAGATGGGGTACGAAAACCAGTTGGCAACGGTCAATCAGACCAACACGCTGACCAACAATGCCAACACGCAGTTCAATATTCTCGGAGCCAAGATCGACGCACAAACACAGATCATCAACGACAAGTTCTGCCAGCTCGAAATGCGCGAAATGCAGCGAGAAAACCAGAACCTCCGCGATCAGGTACAGGCCTATCAGCTTTCGGCCTCGCAACAGGCACAGACGGCAAATATCATTTCGCAGCTCAAGCCGTGCCCGGTTCCGGCTTATTTGACCTGCAATCCCAATGCGCCTTACTATGGCGGGCCGGGATATGGTTATCCGGGAGGATTCGATAATGGATGCGGTTGCTAATCGCCTTTTAAAAGAAAGGAGGTTATAACCATGTTTCCTTTGAATAATCCGTGGTTTTTGGCCAATCGATTCCCGGTGCGTCGTTTGGATCCCCGTGGAATTCCGGCTATCCGGACTATCTCGGTAACGACCGACACGACGGCCAGCGAGGTGATTTACAACATCTGTCCGTATCAGTTTCGACAGTTGCCGAATTCAGGTCTTCTTCTTTTGAAGATCAACCATGTTCCGGCAGCCGGTTCCGAGGCGTTTCCCGTCTCGTTGGCGACGGTACCGGGCAACTCGGCAACCGCCGGTTCGACTACAACCAGGTCGAAGATCGCCTTATTGAACGGCTCGGGAACACAGATGGCATCGTCTGAAATATCACAAGGTAACAGATACCTGATCTACTACAACAAGTGTGACGGTGTCTTTCAGGCAGTGAACCATATTGTTCCTCCGGCCACTCAGACGGTCGCAAACACACGGACGACGGCCAAAAATTCACAGTAAAACCGGAAAAGCGAAAGGGGGATTCCATTCCCCCGATCGCTTCTTTTAAAAATCAATCACCATGTTTCAGAATTTGAGAAAAGGTAGTTCGGTCTATGTGCTTGACTTACGCGAGGTTCCGAAATTCTATACGGCCACAGTCAAAGAAGTGGGTGCGCCTTATTATCCGCAGCCGACACCCGGCCAAATGAACCCGTTTATGCAGCAATATGTCAATATATCGCTTGACAACGGGGAGTCTTGGGGGGTGAGAGCCAATATGGATGTGGAATCTAAAAACGGAATTACGGTATCCATGACCCGAGACGGCCTCATGCCAATTCTTACAGCAGCCAAAAAAGAAAGTCTGGATGTCATAAATTCCGTCGACCGGCATCGTGGCAATTTGACTGCCTACGAACAAATTCTTAAAGAACTCGATCCTGGCTATGCAAAAGCGCAAGAACAGGATGAGGAGATCAAACGACTGAGCAGCGAATTAGCATCTATGAAAGAGATATTGAAAACGTTGCCCGGTGAGATCAAGGGAATGCTCAAATCCGAAACAACAAAAACTGCAAAACAATGAGCTGGAAAGCGATAGGAATTGCTCGTGGGTTTGAAGAAGACCATGAGCAGATCAACGAAATGCTGGAACAGGCATATCGGAAAGGGCGCAAAGATGAGCGCAAGAAAATGAACGAAAACTATGGTGAGCGTTACGGCGAACGAGACGGATATTTCGGCGGGGGACGCGGTGGATACGGAATGCGAAAACCGTGGGAAGATGATGACGATGACGAAGATTACGGCGAACGCCGAGGGGTTCGAGGAACTGGGCCGTATTCTCGCGTAAGACGTTATTAGGCCATGAGCAGGCTGGATACTCACGAGCATATTCCAAAAGGCATGCGGGATTACCTGTCTCATTACGGATGGCATTTCTCGAAGAAATTAGCGGAATATGCTACTGACCCCAAGCGCATGAAGAATGCCGACGGGAGCACTCATCAATGGACGCATGAAGAGGTGGCAGAGGCATTGAAGCGAAATGCAATCGAAATCGACAAAGCAAAAGGCTACGACTGTATGTATGTCGCCAATATGGCTTATGCCGATTTCTATCCCGAACCGCTTAAAACCGAGGCCCAAATCATGCAATTCGTCAAAGCGTATATCGATGATCCGGACGGAGAAGATGGAATTGCCTTAACGAGATACTATGCCGATTGTATCGCTAAAGGAGAACCCATCATTTGGGAAGATTTCATTTAACGGCAGGGGCGTTCTCACCCATAGGACGCCCTGGCTTTTTAGACAAGTGACAATGAAAATGTTGAAATATGCCCTAAAAGTACTTACAGGGCAAGACCCTAAACAGATGATTGACCACATGTTGAAAGAGGATTTCGAACAACTCCGAGATTTTGCTTATGGAATAGGAAACTCCAACCTGCCGCGTCGACAACGAAGAGCTATTCTTCGAAAATGGAACAAGACGTATGGAGCGAAGTAAAATTCGGATTGAAAAATACGACTGGAGTGTAGAAATATTCTATGCTGTTACCTGCTATCAGACCGATTGGATTTTGCATACGCTGGCATCTATTGATTGCCCGCAACAAATCCAAAAACGAGTCAAAAAGAACCTTTCGGAGCGAAACATAGATACCGGATTCACTTACTCGAACAAAAAGATCGGGAAGTCGGTACTTGTTGTAGGGTTATACTCTTCGCCGGATCAATTTCTCAATTCGTTCGAACACGAACTAAGGCATTTGGTTGACGATATCGCGGATACATATCGACTGAATACCGGCGGTGAAGAGGTGGCCTACCTGACTGGAGACTTGAATTCAACGCTCTGGGAAGATATTCATCGATTTATCTGCTGCCAATGCAGAAAAGCACCTTTGCAAACTTAAAAGACAAAACCTTATGTGTAATTCTAAGACCACTTGCGATGCATGTAAGTGCGCCGAAAAAGAAAAAGAGCGTCGCGAACACATTGCCGAACTCCTTAAAATGCTCGAACCCGAATTACCTGACCATGTTTTCGAGCAAGTCAAATTCGAACTCCAATTATTAATCTGAAACCAATCTGCCCTCTGATTTTGGACAAAGAATGGCATAATGGGTGGTTTTGATTATCTTTGTAACTGCAACGCCCGCATCGGCAGGCTCGATGTCTGCGTTGCAATAAAAAATAGGCAGACTAACGTCTGCCTATTTTGCATCAGCCGGGAAGTAAGTCCCCAAATTAGTCCGTGATAATCATATTTAATTGATTATCACTCCGTATAGCGGAGAGGGAGGGATTCGAACCCCCGGAGCCTCGCAGCTCAACGGTTTTCAAGACCGCCGCAATCGACCACTCTGCCACCTCTCCGGGCACAAAAGTAGCGGTTTTTTCTTTTCCTGCAAAACCCGAACGTTTTTCCGACCAAAAACACACCCGGCACGCAAAAAAAACGATTAAATACTTGGCGGTTAAGTTTTATCCGTTATATTTGCAACATCCAACAACCGATATTACTAACTTTCTAAACACTAACGGTTATGAATAAATCTCAACTGATCGATGCCATCGCTACGGGTGCAGGACTGACCAAAGTTCAGGCTAAAAAAGCGCTGGAAGCATTTATCGACGTAACGGGCAAAACGCTGAAGGCGGGCGACAAAATCGCGCTGGTAGGCTTCGGTTCGTTCAGCGTAACGAAAAAACCGGCTCGCACGGGACGCAACCCGCGGACGGGGGCTACGATCAAGATCGCTGCCAAGAAAGTGGTTAAATTCAAGGCTGGCGCTGAACTGAACTCGGTGGTGGGGAAATAACACCGGCTACAACGTCTGCGTATCGAGCGCCCGAACGGGGCCGCACCGTCTGAAACAGGCGCGGTGATTTTCGATATGCGGCAATATGTCATTTATTCATGCCGATCGGTTTTCGGAATTACTTCGGAAATCGGTCGGCATTTTCGTATCTTTGCCGCACACACGACTACCGAGACTGACTCCTATGGATTCGAAATATAAAAAGCCCCTTCTGCTGCTCCTGCTCTTCGTCATCGCCCTGCTGACGATCGACCAGACGGTCAAGATCGCGGTCAAGACGCATATGACGCTGAACGAAGCGATTCCGGTCTTCGGACGCTGGTTCTACATCAACTTCATCGAAAACCGGGGAGCGGCTTACGGGATGGAGATCGGGGGGAGCTACGGAAAACTGGCCCTGAGCTTGTTGCGCATCGCGGCGGTGGGAGCGATCGGCTGGTATCTCGTCCGCCTGGTTCGTCGGGGGGCGCCGCGGGGGGTGATCGTCGGGGTGGCGGTCGTGCTGGCGGGAGCGATGGGAAATATTATCGACGCATCGTTCTATGGGCTGATTTTCTCGGAATCGACGCCTTATGCGGTGGCTCATTTCGTGCCGTGGGGGACGGGATATGCACCGTTTCTGCACGGGAGCGTTGTGGATATGCTCTACTTTCCGATCATCGAAATTGAACGGATGCCGTCGTGGGTGCCGTTCATCGGCGGAGAGCCGTACACCTTTTTCAGCCCGGTTTTCAACATTGCGGATGCTTATGTGACGTGCGGATTCGCTTATCTGTTGATTTTCCAGTACAAATATTTCAGGTAGGCTCACAGGAAAAAAAGAGGGGGGTATGGAAAACGCGCCGACCGCTATTTCGAGGTACTTTCGAATAGCGGTCGGCGCGATGTCGTTCGGAGAGGGGGTTATCGTTCCAAAGCCTGTTCGATATCCGCGATGATATCCCCGGCATCCTCGATCCCCACCGAGAAGCGGATCAAATCGGGCGCCACTCCGGCCGCAATCAACTGCTCGTCCGTCAGCTGACGGTGCGTATGGCTGGCCGGATGCAACACCGATGTCCGGGCATCCGCCACATGGGTCACGATCGCGCCCAGCTCCAAGCTGTCCATAAAGCGAATGGACTCTTCCCGTCCCCCCTTGAGACCGAATGTCACGACGCCGCACGTCCCGTTCGGCATGTACTTCTGCGCCAGTTCGTAATACCTGTTCCCCGGCAGCCCCGGATAGTTGACCCAAGCCACCTTATCGGTTCGCGAAGCGAGATACTCGGCCACCCGCTGCGCATTCTCGCAGTGGCGCGCCACCCGCAGATGGAGCGTCTCCAGACCGAGATTGAGCAGAAAGGCGTTCTGCGGCGACTGGATGGAGCCGAGGTCGCGCATCAGCTGCGCCGTCGCCTTCGTGATATAAGCCCCCTTGCCGAACGCTTCGGTGTAGGTCAGCCCGTGGTACGACTCGTCCGGCGCCGTGAGCCCCGGAAACTTCGCGGCATGCGCCGCCCAGTCGAAATTCCCGCTGTCCACGATCGCTCCGCCCACCGCGGTAGCGTGCCCGTCCATGTATTTCGTGGTCGAATGGATCACGATGTCCGCCCCCCATTCGAAAGGCCGGCAGTTGATCGGCGTCGGAAAGGTGTTGTCCACGATCAGCGGCACCCCGTGCTCATGCGCAACCTTCGCAAACTTCTCGATGTCCAGCACGTTCAGCCCCGGGTTGGCGATCGTCTCGGCGAACAAGGCCTTGGTATTGGGCTGGAAAGCCTGCGCAATCTCCTCGGCCGGCGCATCTCCGTCCACGAAGGTGACCTCGATCCCCATCTTCTTCATGGTCACGGCGAAGAGGTTGAACGTCCCGCCGTAAATCGCCGACGCGCTCACGAAATGATCTCCCGCCGAACAGAGGTTGAAGAGGGCGTAAAACGAAGCCGCCTGTCCCGACGAGGTCAGCATGGCCGCCACCCCGCCTTCGAGAGCGGCAATCTTGGCCGCCACGGCGTCGTTGGTCGGATTTTGCAACCGGGTGTAAAAATAGCCGCTCTCCTCCAGGTCGAACAACCGCGCCATCTGGTCGCTGGTCTCGTATTTGAAGGTCGTGCTCTGGTAAATGGGCAATACCCGCGGCTCGCCCTTCTTGGGCTGCCATCCGCCCTGCACGCACAAGGTCTCGCGTTTGAATCGTTTTTCCATAAAATGGCCGTTTTTTTTAAGCTATTCCACGTAACTGCTGTTGTCCCAGCAATGGGTACACAGTTGCTCCTTCGGCAAGCCGATGGCGTCCACCACATCCTGCAAGTTCTGGAATTTGAGCGAGGTCAGTTGCAGCTGCTGCCCCATCACTTCGACCATTTTCCGGTATTTTTCGCTGGTGTCGTCGGCATATTCGGCCAATGTCTCGTCCGAGAGTTTGTCCGTCCCCTCCAGATCGCGGATCACGCGCCGGGCATAGAGGTCGAAAGTCGAGCGCGAAGTCGAAAAGTTCAGGAACCGGCACGGAAAGATCAAAGGCGGACAGGCGATCCGCATGTGCACCTCCTCGACCCCCACCTCTTTGAGTTTCACGACATTGTCCTTGAGCTGCGTCCCCCGCACGATGGAGTCGTCCATGAAGACGATCTTGGCCCCGCGCGTAAAAGCCTCGTTCGGCAGCAGCTTCATCTTGGCCACCAGATCGCGCATCGCCTGGTTCTGGGGCATAAAACTCCGCGGCCAGGTCGGCGTATACTTGACGAACGGCCGTTTGTAGGGAATCCGCCGGGCATTGCTATACCCGATGGCATGTCCCACTCCGGAGTCCGGAATCCCGGCGGCGAAATCGGCCTCGACCTCCCCGTCCCGCGCCGCCATCGCCGCGCCGCACCGATAGCGGGCATCCTCGACATTGATCCCCTCGTAGTCCGAGGAGGGATAGCCGTAATAAACCCACAGGAACGAGCATATCTGTTTCCGACTCCCCGCCGGCAGGATATCGGTAATACCGTCCCGCGTCAGCTGCACCGCCTCGCCCGGCCCGAGGTCTTTCACATACTCGTATCCGAGATTGAGAAACGACGAACTCTCAGAAGCCGCGACATACCCGAAGTCGTTCTTTCCGATAATGACCGGTGTCCGCCCGAACCGGTCGCGCGCGGCGTAAATGCCGTGTTCGGTGAGAATCAGCATCGAACAGGAGCCCTTGATCGTCCGCTGGACGTTCTCGATCCCCTCTTTGAAAGTCTTGCTCTGGCTGATGAGAATCGCCACCAGCTCTGTGGGATTGATCTCCGATCCGGAGAGTTCGGCGAAATGGACGTTCTCGGCCAACAACCGTTCGGCGATCTCGTCCATGTTCTCGATCCGCGCCACCGTAACCACCGAGAAACGCCCCAAATGGCTGGTGACGGTCACGGGCTGGGATTCGAAGTCGCTGATGACGCCTATCCCGATGCAGGATCCTTCGAATTTCGGCAGGTCGTCTTCGAACTTGTTCCGGAAGTAGCCGTTTTCGAGGCTGTGGATCGACCGGATGAACTTCTCGCCGTTGTAGAAGGCGAGCCCGGCCCGTTTGGTGCCGAGGTGCGAATGATAGTCCGTGCAGTAGAAGACGTCGTTGACGCATTCGCGCCGGGAGGCGCAGCCGAAAAATCCGCTCATAGGATGGTGGTATGTGAAAGGTGAGTTATCTGAGCTTGTGCGAAATGAGGTTCATGAACTCCTCGCGGGTCTGAATTTGGGTAAGAAAGGCTCCCGTAAAAGCGGAAGTCGTTGTCGCCGAGTTCTGTTTCTCGACGCCGCGCATCTGCATGCACATGTGGCTCGCCTCGATAACGACAGCCACCCCGAGCGGGTTCAGCGCCTCCTGTATGCAGTCGCGAATCTGTACCGTGAGCCGCTCCTGCACCTGCAACCGCCGGGCGAAGCAATCCACCACCCTCGGTATCTTCGAGAGGCCGGTGATGAAGCCGTTCGGAATATAGGCCACATGCGCTTTCCCGTAGAACGGCACCAGGTGGTGTTCGCACAGCGAGTAGAGTTCGATGTCCTTGACGACCACCATCTGTTTGTACTCTTCCCGGAACTTGGCGGAGAGGAGAATGTCGATGGGCTCCTGGTCGTAGCCCTGGGTCATGAACGACATGGCTTTGGCCACGCGTTCCGGCGTCTTGAGCAGCCCTTCGCGGGCGGGGTCTTCGCCGAGGAGTTCGAGGATGGCTTTATAGTGTTCGGCCAGCCGGGCGATCTTTTGTTCGTCGTATTCCATAAAACCTGTCGGAGAGAGATTACGCCGCCGCGAAGAGAATCAGCAGCTGGGCGGTCAGAATGCGCAGGAACATGGTCAGCGGATAGACCGTTGCATAGCCCACCGCGGGCAGGTCGTTCCCCGCCACGGCGTTGGAGTAGGCCAGCGCAGGCGGGTCGGTCATACTGCCGGACAGCAGCCCCGCGAGGGTGAAGTAGTTGATTTTGTAGAACAACCGGCCGACGATGCCGACGATCAACAAGGGCACCATGGTGATAATCACGCCGTATCCGACCCATTTGTATCCGCCGCCGTCGACGATGGTCTCCACGAATCCTTCCCCCGCACCGAGGCCGACCCCTGCCAGGAACAACGCAATCCCGATCTCGCGCAGCATGAGGTTGGCGCTCATGGTGGTGTAGGTGACCACTTTATACTGCGGCCCGAAGCGGCTGATGAGGATCGAGACGATGAGGGGCCCACCCGCCAAACCGAGTTTGAGCGGTTGCGGAATGCCGGGCAGCATGATCGGAATACTCCCGAGCAGCACCCCGAGGAAGATCCCGATGAAGATCGGAATGAGGTTCGGTTCGCGCAGCCGACGCATGGAGTTCCCCAAGACCTTGGTCGCCTCGGCCACTCCGATCTCGGTACCGACCATGGTCACCCGGTCGCCCATCTGGAGATGGAGGTTCCGATTGGCTACCAGATCGACCCCGGCCCGATTGACCCGCGTAATATTGATCCCATACGTGCTCCGCAACCGGAGGTCGCCCAACCGTTTTCCGTTGAGCTCCGATTTGGTGATCATCACGCGGCGCGAAACGAACTGGCTGTCCAGCTTCTCCCACTCTTCGAAAGCCATGTCGAGCTTATGCCCGAGGAACGCCACCAGCGCATCTTCATCTTTGTGTGCCGCGATCACGAACAACTTATCACCCAAGTTCAGCTCGGTGTTGTTGCTGGCGATCTCCGTACGTCCGTCTTTCTGGTGGCACACGCGCGAGATGACGAATGTCCGGTCGATCAGGCTCGAAATATCGCCCACCGTCCGCCCGGCAATGGTCGGATTCTCCAGCACGATCGAGATGCGCTGCGCCCCCGCGTCGTCCTGATCGCTGTGGTTGGCCGCCGCAGCCTCCTTGTCCAGCCGAATGCGGAAAATCAGCCGCAAAACCATGATCGAAACGATAATCCCGATCACCCCCAGCGGATAAGCCACGGCATAGCCCAGCGGAATCGACGGATCGCTGACGCCTTTCATATCGGTATAGGCCTGCTGCGCCGCCCCGAGTCCCGGGGTATTGGTCACGGCTCCCGACAGCACCCCCACCATGGTGGTAATCGGAATGCCGGTCACCACGTGGATGATATAAGCGATGGCCACCCCGATCAGCACGATCGCCGAGGCCAGCATATTCAGCGTAAAGCCCCCCTTCTTGAGCGACGAGAAGAACCCGGGCCCCACCTGCAACCCGATGGAGTAGACGAAGAGAATGAGCCCGAACTCCTTGACGAAGTGCAAGGTGGTCGGGTCGATGCGCATGCCGAAATGGCTCAATGCGATGCCGACGAAAAGAATCCAGGTGACGCCCAGCGAAATGCCGGCGATTTTGATCTTCCCGAGCGCGATCCCGGCAGCGATGACCAGCGCGATCAGCAGGATCGAATGGGCCACGCCGCCTCCGAAAAAGAGATTATGTATCCACTCCATAAACTTTCCGAAATTAAAGAGGGGACAAAGGTACGCTTTATTTTGATTCGGTATACCGATTTTCGGCCCGAAAACGCGAGAGGCCGAATCCCGCCGCCCCGCCCCCGGAACCGCAGCATCCGACCTCTGTCGAAAATCGTGTGCGTCCGAACGCCGAACGCCCTATCTCAGGTACTTTTCATACCAATCGACCTTGCGCCCCGTGCTCACCCGGCCGTTTTTCTGCATCTTGCCGACCTTGAGCTTGATCCCTGCCGTGACCGCTCCCGTAAAGCCGTATCCGCCCTCGACGAAGAAGCAGAAATTACCCTTCCCCATCTCGACCCCCACCGGCGACACCTGCCAGCCGAAGATCGCCTTCACGGTCTGGTCCTGGTCGATCGACACCCACCGATTCCCCACGCCGAACCCGATACCCGCCCGGGTGTAGACCGACAGCCAATTGTTCCGCACCCAGTTGATCCGCAAGTTGGGCAACAAGGTGAACCAGTCGTCCTTCTGTCCGCCCGAGATGTCTTCCGATCCACGCACGCAGGGCTGCCACCCCTTGCTGTGCGAATAGACGAACGGCACGTTGAGCTCCAGCCACGGCGTGATCTCGTAGTTGATCCCCAAGCTGACCGTCCCGAAGCAGCCGGTCACCTTCGACGGCGGATCGACCACCGTAGGCGAGTTGTTCTCGACGAACGGAAAACGTTTGTTGGCATAGCTGGAGTTGGCCGTAATCGGCGAATAGCCGTAGCCGAAAGTAACCGCCAACCGGCTCCGCCGGATTTTCTGAGGCTGGACATAGACCTTTTTGCCGGTCGAATCCACGACCCGCGGCGTGAACGGCGTCACGACCCGCTGAGCATACGCCTCGCCGACCGCCGCAGCCCCGACTGCGGCCAGAGCAAGAAGCATTGATTTAAATCTCATGATATTTATAAGTTTGAGTTGCGTTTTGAATATCCCAAAGATAGCATTAAATTTGAACTTTATTGACATCCGTCATAAATAAATATCGCCTGCGGGATGCGCCGCCGCTCGAAAAGCCGGGGACGACAGGGAGATGAGCCGGCCGGTCGCCTGTACGGGAAACGATGTGCCGCCGCCCGCTCCGGCGGGCCGAAAGGCGCGAATGAAATAGCAAGAAAATGGGAAAAATTATTCTGACCGGCGACCGCCCCACGGGACGCCTCCACTTGGGACACTACGTAGGTTCGCTGAAACGGCGTGTCGAACTGCAAAACTCCGGCGAGTTCGACCGCATCTACATCATGATCGCCGACGCGCAGGCGCTCACCGACAACGCGGACAACCCGGAAAAGGTGCGGCGAAACATCATCGAAGTGGCTCTGGACTACCTCTCGTGCGGGATCGATCCGACGCGGAGCACCATCTTCATCCAGTCCCAGATTCCGGAGTTGTGCGAACTGTCGTTCTATTATATGAACCTGGTGACCGTCTCGCGTCTGCAACGGAATCCGACGGTGAAGACCGAGATCAAGATGCGCAACTTCGAGGCGAACATTCCGGTGGGTTTCTTCACCTATCCGATCAGCCAGGCGGCGGACATCACGGCTTTCCGCGCCACGACCGTTCCGGTGGGCGAGGATCAGGAGCCGATGATCGAACAGACGCGCGAGATCGTGCGGCGGTTCAACTCGATCTACGGGCCGGCGCTGGTGGAGCCGGAGATTCTGCTGCCGGAGAACGCGGCCTGCCTGCGGCTGCCGGGGACGGACGGCAAGGCGAAGATGAGCAAGTCGCTCGGCAACTGCATCTACCTATCCGACAGCGCCGAAGAGGTGGCCAAGCGGGTCAAGACCATGTTCACCGACCCGGGGCACCTGCGGGTCGAAGACCCGGGGAAGGTCGAGGGGAATACCGTATTCACCTACCTCGACGCTTTCTGCCGACCGGAGCATTTTGCCGCTTACCTGCCGGAATATGCCGGCCTCGACGAGCTCAAAGCACACTACCGGCGGGGCGGACTGGGCGATGTCAAGGTCAAACGGCTGCTCAATGCGGTGCTGGAGGAGACGCTGGAACCGATCCGCGCCCGGCGCAAGGAGTACGAGCAGGACATTCCGGAGGTCTACCGCATGCTGAAGCGGGGCAGCGAGGCGGCTCGCGAGGCGGCGGCGGCTACGTTGGCCGATGTGCGGCGGGCGATGCGCATCGACTACTTCGACGACGAGGCTCTGATTGCGCAA
This sequence comes from Rikenella sp., assembly GCF_056799795.1. NCBI lineage: Bacteria > Pseudomonadati > Bacteroidota > Bacteroidia > Bacteroidales > Rikenellaceae > Rikenella > Rikenella sp. Next base: position 60,215 of record NZ_JBQIQO010000002.1, on the reverse strand, counting down.
CAGGCGCAGGAGTATCGCTAAATCTATCGGGAAAGATTCAATCCTTCGTACCATGATGACGAAACGCATACTCTCAATCATATGGCTGAGCTGCGCGACGACGGTCGCCGGGGCTCAGGGGACGGCGGTGACGCTGGATGCGTGCCGGCGGGCGGCTGTCGAACGGTCGCCGCTGAGCGCCCGCCAGACGCTCGTCGGCGAGAAACGGAAGGCGCAAGACCGGGCGACTTCGTCGAGCCTGCTGCCGCAGTTGGAGATTCAGGCACAGGGCAGCTACCAGAACGAGGTGCCGAAGTTGCCGACGGACTTTCCGCTGCCGGTGACGATGGATCTGCCGAAGGATCAATACCGGGCCACGGTGGAGCTGAATCAGGTGATCTACGCCGGACACAGCGTGCGGAACACCAAGCGTCTCCATGCGGCGACGGCGGAGGTCGAGACGGCGTCGTTGGCCGTAGAGCTCGACCGGCTGCGCGACCGGATCAATCGCACCTATATCGGCATTCTACTCACGGAAAAGCAGCTGGAGGTCAACCGGTTGATGCGCGAGACGCTGGAGTCGAGCCTCCGGGCGGTGACGGCCCGGATGGAACAGGGAATGGCGACGGGAGCGGAACAGGCATCGCTGGCGGCGCGGATGCTGGAGTTGAACCAGGAGCGAATCGCGCTGAGCGGCGAGCGGGCCAAATACATCACGGCATTGGCGGAACTGACGGGGATGGAGATCACGGAGCGGACGCATTTCGAGATACCGCCGGTTCCGACGGAGGGGATTCCGGACGGAGAGGCGGCACCGTTTAAGAAACGTTCGGAGATGAAGCTCTACGCCGAACAACGCAACCTACTGGAGGCACAAAACCGGATGTCGAACAGCCGGTCGAACCCTCAGTTATCGCTCTTTGCGAGCGGGGGGTACGGACGTCCGGGGTACGACCTCTTCGACCGGAATTTCGCCCCGATGGCGATCGGCGGATTGCGATTCCGGCTGCCGCTGACGAGCTGGGACGCTACGCAAAAAGAGAAGAAAATCAATCGGGTGGCCGGTCGGGACATCGACCAGCAACAACGCGATTTCGAACGTAACGTTTCGATCGAGGCGGCGCAATATCGGGTGCAAATCGAGCGGTTGCAGGAGACGATACAACTAGACCCGACGCTCGTCGAGGCCCGAAAGGTGGTTCGCGAACAGGCCCAGGCGCAGTTCGAGCAGGGGGTGATTACGGCGACGGAGTACCTGACGGAGTTCAACAACGAGGCGGCGGCGCGGATCAGCGCCGAGGTGAACGCCTTGCGGCTGGTCGAGGCGTGGATCGCTTATCAGGCAGTGCGGGGGATTTATAACTGACACGTATTCAAGCAGAAGACTATGCAAAGCATCTTTTCGAACCGAATTTTAGCGACCGCAGCCCTATCGGCGGTCGTGGCGAGCGGGCTGACGGCTTGTCAGCGGGGGCCGGAGCCGGACGCTTACGGCAATCTCGAAACCGTGGAGGTGATCGTTTCGGCGGATTGCAACGGCAAACTGCTGGAGTTCAACCTCGAAGAGGGGAGCCGAGTGCATCGGGGCGAAATCGTCGGATGGGTGGATACGACGCAGTTGGTGTTGCAGCGGAATCAGTTGCAGGGAGAAATCGCGGTACTGCGGGCCCAGCTGCCGGAACGGGAGAAACAGTTGGACGTGGTGCGCGAACGGTTGGCTAAGGTGCAACGCGAGTTGGCGCGCTACACGGCGCTGGCCGAGAAGGACGCTTCGACGCGGCAGCAGGTGGACAATCTGCATTACGACGCGGAAATCCTTCAGAAACAATTGGATGCGGAGCGTTCGACGCTGGACATCCAGACCCGGACGCTGCTGGCGCGGATGGAGCCGCTCCGGCAACAGATTCTCCAGGTGCAGGATCGGATCGACAACGCTTACGTGGTGAATCCGATTGCGGGGCGGGTGCTGGCGAAGTATGCCGAGCGGTACGAGCTGGCGACGATCGGCAAGCCGCTCTACAAGGTGGCGAACCTGGATACGATGATTCTGCGGGCGTATATCGAGGAGCCGCAGTTGGCTGCGATTCGGCTGGGGCAGGAGGTGACGGTGCAGGTGGACAGCGTTTATGTAAAAAACGGCTTCCGGATGCCGGGTCGGATCGGCTGGATTGCGGATCAGGCGGAATTTACGCCCAAAGTGATCCAGACGCGCAGCGAGCGGGCCAATCTGGTCTATGCGTTGAAAATTTACGTCCCGAATCGGGACGGTGTATTGAAAATCGGCATGCCGGCGGAAGTCTATTTCGACCCGCATACTCTGGCAGCGCAGGAATAATATTGTCAAACGACTGTGCGCCCCGGGCTTCCGCTACCACGCCTCGGGCGAGCCAGGCAGCGTCGGCTACAGCGGCTCCAGCAGGGCTTCTACAGTCAGCGATTTCAACGGCATGGGCTTAAGTTTCTACTCGCAGCACCTCTACCACAGCGGCGCGGACTACCGCGCCCGCGGTCATCAGTTGCGTTGCCTCTCGGAATAAACGGTGCCCACGGGCACTCCGAAATGGCAGCCTCTACCCTAATTCCTAATGGGCAACCTCTACCCCAAATTTTCCGAGGCGCGCTCGAATAGGAACAGAGCTCTGTCCCTCACCCAACGCATCACAACAGCCGCACCGTCTTCGCATCTTCCCGCAGCCGCATCGCATCGAAATCGACGCCCGTCAGCAGCACCGCCCCCGGACGCTTCCCCGGTTCGAAACTGCCGATCTCATCGCCGAACCTCAACGCCCGCGCGCCGTTCAGCGTCGCCCACTGCAACACCGCCGCCAAGGGCAACGCCGGATTGTGCGCACACAGCCACTTCATCTCCTCGACCATCGACAGCGACCGATTCGACGACAGACTGTCCGTCCCCAGCGCCACCCGCGCACCCGCTTCGTATAACATCTGCGCAGGCGGAAAATCGGCATCGATGTAGTAGTTCGACCGCGGACAGAGCACGAACGTCACATCTTCGAAATACCCCATAATCAACTCCATATCCTGCCGCCGCATCTGCGTGTTGTGGATCAGAATCAAGTGCGCCTCCCGCGGCAACGACCCGACGAGCCGTTCGGCATGTCCCCCGTAAGCCAGGAAATCCGGTTCCCGGCCCGCCGAAGCGGAAACCAGTTCGAAAATCCCTCCCTTGCGATCGAAAAAATCGACCTCGGCGGGCGTCTCCATAAAGTGGATCGACATCAACGGCGAATCCGCCGCCCGTTTGAACAGTCTGTCCGACATGAAATAGGTGGAGTGCTGCGTCGGCGTCACCGGCAGCCCGGCCCGATCGGCAGCCGCCACCACCGGATCCACCGAACGACGATAGAAAGCCTCCGCCTCGTCGTCCGCCGGCAGGCCGAAAAATTCGGCAAACGTATGGTATCGGGTCCTCCCCTCCGTCTTGGCCTTGACTTTAGCCGGAAAAGAGGTCGTGTCGTTGCTGATATCCCCCACCGCCTGAATCCCTTCGCGCCACATCGACAAATCCTCTTCGATCGCCCGCTCCTCCTGCTCCTCGCGCGAAAAGTCGTTCCGCCGCGAGACCACATTCCGGATAAACTCCACCATCCCCACCTGCGACGGAATGGCCCCCTTGAAACAGGAGAGTTCCAGGTGGCAATGGGCATTGGTCATCCCCGGAATCAGAATGCCGTTGTGGTACTCCGTCTGCGGCAGCGAGTCGATCCGGTCGCACGACTCCACGCCGAGCACCGTCCCGTCCGCCGCGAACCGAACCACTCCGTTGCGCAGCAGCGTTCCGTCAGAGTCGAGGAGGTACGGAGCCGCTACGCTTCGCCAAACTGTCGAGGTACTGTTTTTCATAATATTTCTCCAAATCGGACGGGAATCCGGTCAGCCGTTCGAGCCACGCCGCCCGCGCCTGAACCACCGGCAGCACATAGGTCAGCCGGACTCCGGTCAAATAACATGTGTCGGGCCGCTGGTCTTTCCGCAAGGTCTCCGAAATCGAGACGGTCAGCCGTTCGACTCCCGTCGCCACCCGGATCTCGCCCTCATACGGAACCGTATCTTTCGCCACCGGCAGCCAGAAGGTATTTTCCGCCGCATCCCCGTCCCGCGAAACGCGGCGCGCACGAACGGATTTCGTATAAGACCGGGCATGCGAACCCGTCGAATACCTGAAACTCAGCCGATAGAGCCCCTTCGGCACCACCGAATCGCCCTTCTCGGAACGTTGCGCATAGACGAACCGATAGCCGTCGAGCTTCCCCCGCAACACCGTATCGCTGCGGAAAACCGTGTCGGAGGTCATCTGCTGGGCGATCGAGTCCAGATGCAGCTGATGTTTGTAACGCGCCTCGGCCACCACGCTGATCGCCTTGATATCGGCGGCCACTTCGCCCAGGATATTGGTCAGCGGATTGCTCTTCCGCATGGCCATCTCGCGAACGGTGAAGCGGAAGTCCTCCAGCGTATAGCCGTACTGCCCCAGCACCTCACTGTACATGTCGAGCGAGTCGAGCGGCCGGAAACGCCGTTCGTCGCGATCCTGCTGGATGATCGACTGTCCGATGAGCGTCTCACGGATGATCGCCCGCATCTCCTGCTCGGGAATCGCCCGCGGCCCGCGGTGACAAGCCGCTGCAGCCCACAACGCCACTGCTATGAGAATATATTTTTTCATTTTCGTCCTATAACGCCTGCGGCCGTCGCCGCACCGATGGCCGTCCCCAGCAACAAGACGCCGAACCCGACCGCCGCCAAATCCGCCGCCTCGATCCGCACGGGATAGGCCTCCATGAGGAATGCCTCGCCGACCATCCGGATGAGCCCCCACCGCTGTTGCGCGAGCGCAAACCCGACTCCGAGCGCCAGCCCCAGCCCTACCCCCACCGCCGTAATCCACGCCCCCTCCCACGTAAACACCCGCCGCAACAGCCCCGGCGTGCCTCCCATGGCGAGCAGCATCTCCCGGTCGCGCTCCTTGTCGGCCGCCAGCATGACGACCGTCCCCACCAGGCTCAAAGCCGCGATCAACACGACGAACATCAACAGCAGATAGATGATCCACTTCTCCTGCGTCACCATGCGGTAGACGGTCTCTTTCTGTTGGAAACGGGTTTTCACGTCGAAATCGTCTCCCGCCACTGCCGCCACCGCCCGCTGTCCCCGCTCGGGCGACATCCCCTCCGCGAGCCGAATCTCCAGCGAAGTCCCGCGCCCCTCGCCGATTCCGGTCAGCCGCCGCGCCAAAGCGATCGGCACAAACAGATAACGCGAGTCGGTCTGCTCGTCCAAGGCATAAATCCCCGCGGGTCGAAGCGCGGCAGTGCGATAGAGCGACACCGGCAGGAACGAAGCGGTCGCACCGCCGCGTCCCGGCCGGATGGCATAGACCTGCACGGGCTCGATCAGCCCCCCCGACAGACCCAAGGCATAGGCCACCCCCTGTCCGAAGACCCCCTCGTCGAGATCGCCGTGCTGCAACCGGTATTGCCCCTGCACCAAGCGCCGCTCGATCGGTATCACCTCGTGGTAGAGGCTGTCCACGCCGCGCATCGCCGCAATCCACTGCCGTCCGCCATGGGTCAGCAGGACGTTCTGCTCCGCCACGACACTGACGGCTGCCACCTCAGGCAGAGGCTCGATCCGCGCCCGCAAGGCTTCGGCGTCGAATCCGCTCCCCGTCCGCGGCGTCACGCGCAGTTCGGCGTCGAACTCGCTGTACATCTCCCGGATAAAGTCGCTCAGCCCGTTGTGGAACGAGAGAATCACAACCAGCGCCATCACCGGAACGGCCACAGCCACGACGCTCACCCCGGCGATCAGGTTGATGACGGCGTGGGATTTTCGGCTGAAGAGGTGCCGGCGGGCGATGAATGACGAGAGCATATCCGGTGCAAAGATAATAAAGGTATTTTCAGCGTCTCCGTCTCCGGGTTAGTGGGCGTCGAGCCAGCTGACGCCCGCGTCGGCTTCGACCAGCAGCGGCACCGACAGCTCCGCCGCTCCGGCCATCGCCTCGGTCAGCAGGGCGGTTACCGCCGTCACCTCGCCCTGAGGCACCTCCAGCACCAGTTCGTCGTGCACCTGAAGGACGATCCGCGCTCCGCTCCCCCGCTCCCGCAGCAGCCGATCGACGTCGATCATCGCCATCTTCATAATATCGGCCGCGCTCCCCTGAATCGGGGCGTTGATGGCGTTTCGCTCCGCCAGGGAGCGGGTCACGGCATTCCCCGACCGGATGTCCGGCAGATACCGCCGCCGACCGAAGATCGTCTCGACATATCCCTGCTCGCGCGCCTCAGCCACCACGCGGTCCATATACTCCTTGACCCCCGGATAATGGGTGAAGTAACCGTCGATCAACTCCTTCGCTTCGCCGCGCGGAATCCGCAGCCGCGTCGCCAGCCCGAAGGCCGAGATGCCGTAGATGATCCCGAAGTTGGCCGTCTTGGCGCGCCGACGCTGTTCGCGGGTCACCTCCTCCGGCGCAACGCCGAAGACCCGGGCCGCCGTCGCCGTATGAATGTCCTCGCCGTCGAGAAAGGCCTGCCGCAAGGCCGCATCCCCCGACAGATGCGCCATAATGCGCAGTTCGACCTGCGAATAGTCCGCCGAGACGATCACATGGCCGTGGTCGGGCGCCGTAAAGGCCTTCCGAATCTCGCGCCCGACGGCGTCGCGGATCGGAATGTTCTGCAAGTTGGGATTCGTGGAGCTCAACCGCCCGGTGGCGGTCACCGCCTGGTTGAACGAGGTGTGTATCCGTCCGGTCTGCGGGTCGATCAGCTGCGGCAACGCCTCGATGTAGGTCGAAAGCAGCTTCTTCAGCCCCCTGTATTCCAGAATCTTCTCGATCACGGGATGGTTCGCCGACAGCGACTGGAGGTACTCTTCGTCCGTCCGGTACTGTCCCGTCTTGGTGCGCTTCGGTTTCGGGTCGATCTTCAGCCCCTCGAACAAAGCGTCGCCCAACTGTTTGGCGGAATTGACGTTCAGATCGGGCACGCCGGTCGTCTCGCGAATCCCGGCCTCCAACTGCGCCGCCTCGACGGTCAGCACCGCTCCGGACTCGCCCAGAATATGCCGATCTACGAAAACTCCGGCAAACTCCATCCGCGCCAGCACCGGGATCAGAGGAGCCTCGATCCGACAGTACAGACCGGTCTGGCCCGTCTCCTCCAGCAGGGGCCACAACTTTTCGAAGAGCTGCCACGTGACGTCGGCATCTTCGGCCGCATACTCCGCCACCCGAGCCGGATCGGCGAACAACATGGAGGTCTGCTTCGCCCCCTTGCCGATCAGGGTCTCGATCGGTACGGGATCGTACCCGAGGAATCGCCGCGCGAGAAAATCCATCCCGTGCCGCGCCTCGGGATCGAGCAGGTAGTGGATAATCATGGTGTCGTACAGCGTCCCGCGGACTTCGATCCCGGCGGCGTGCATCAGGACGAGCATATCGAACTTGATGTTCTGGCCGATTTTGCCGATCCGGTCGTTTTCGAACACCGGTTTCAGAGCGGCCAGCACCTGTGCCCGCCGCTCCGCATCGGGCGTGGACACCCAGAAAGCCTCGTGGGCGGCGACCGAAAACGAAAGCCCCACGAGTTCCGACCGCAAAGGCTCGATCCCCGAGGTTTCGGTGTCGAAACAGAACTTTTCCGACCGGCCGAGCAGAGCCACGAGTTCCGCCAACTGTTCCTCGGTCTCGACGATATGATAGGTATGTTCGGTCGTGGCCAATGTCTGCAAACCGTCGGAAGCGACCAACGCCGCCTCGTCGGCCTCTGTAGGGGTCGGCGGCACGACCATCTCGGACAAAGGCGAGACCGCCGCCGCAGTATCGGTTTCCGGCACGGAGTCGAAGAGGGACATCTGGCCGCCGAGTTGCGAATAGGGTTTCGGTTTGCCGGGCTTCTGTTTGCTGAGCGACGGCAGGGTCTGGGCATGCAGTGCGCTGCTGTGAAAGAGCCGGCTGTCGACGTCGCGCAACAGGAGGTTGAAGTTATGCTCGATATAGATGCTCCGCAGCGCGGCATAGTCAGGCTCTTCGAGCTGCAAGGCGGTCGGATCGAACTCGATCGGGACGTCGAGCCGAATGGTGGCGAGCACTCTGGAGAGTCGCAATTGCTCCTGATTTTCCAGCACGGCGGCCCGCAGTTTCGGGGTCAATTCATCGGCATGCGCGATCAGGTTCTCGACGTCGCCCCACTGGGCGACCAGTTTCCGCGCCCCCTTCTCGCCCACCCCAGGCACACCTGGAATATTGTCGGAGGCGTCGCCCCACAAGGCCAGAATGTCGATCACCTGTTGCGGATCGGCGATGCCGTAGTTCTCGCACACTTTGTCCAACCCGACGATGTCGATCCCTTCGCCCCCCTTCGCGGGTTTGTACATGCTGACGTTCTGTTTGATCAGCTGGCCGTAGTCTTTGTCGGGGGTGACCATGAAGACGTCGTACTCGCCGCAGCAGGAGGCTTTATGGGACAAGGTGCCGATCACGTCGTCGGCTTCATAACCGGCCACCTCCAGAATAGGGATCCGCATGGCCTCCAGAATCGCTTTGATGTGCGGCACGGCGGTGATGATATCTTCCGGCGTGGCATCGCGGTTGGCTTTATAGAGGGGGTAGAGGTCGCGCCGGAAGGAGCCTCCCGGCGGGTCGAAAGCGACGCCGAGGTATTTCGGCTGCTCGCGGACGATCAGTTCGTTGAGGAATTTGGCGAAGCCGAAAATGGCGGAGGTGTTCAGCCCCTGGGCGTTGCGCATGGGACGGCTGATAAAGGCGTAGTGGAAACGGAAGATCAGGGCGTAGGCGTCGATCAGGAAGAGTTTCTCCATCGTGCTGGTTTACGGTTTATCGGGAATTATCCTCTGCCCGCCAGGTGGCATGCGATTTTTCGGTTTCGTAGAGTCTCAGCTCGGCGAGCTGCACACCGCGGGGCAGCTCTGCGGCGATCTGACCGGCGAACCGGATGAGCATCTGTTCGCAGGTGGGCTGGTAATCGACCAGATAGACGCGCTCCCACTTCTCCCGCACTTGTTCGAGCAACCGCAGGTTCTCGGGGGTCTGTCGCAGCACGAGGGCGTGGTCGTAAGGCTCGACGACGAGCCGGTTGACGATGCGTTTCAGGTCGCCGAAGTCCATCACCATGCCGTATTTCGGATTCTGAGGGTCGTCGCAGGGTGTCCCGGACACGGTGACGAAGAGTTTATAGGAGTGACCGTGCAGGTGTCGGCACAATCCGTCATAACCTTCGAGGGCGTGGGCCATCTCGAACGAAAATTCCCGTGTCAATCGTATCGTCGTCATATTTTGCTATTGATAACCCGTTCGGTTTACCGTGTCTACCCGCAGGGAACCGTACCTTTTCTGAAGAAAAGGTACCCAAAAGACTTTTAGTTAGCTACGCTACTCCTTAGGCTCCGCAGTCCTCAGTCTCTGCGATTGCTTTTGGGTCGGGGTTGTAAGCGCGCAATAAGGTTTAGCTCGCATTAGCGCGCTACAACTCCCGACCCAAAGTAGAGTCCGAGATCTGGGCCGCCGGCAGCTTGAGGATGCGTAAGCATCCTCTAAAGTTTTTCTGGTTCTCTTTGTGAACAAAGAGAACAGTACCCTCCTGGACAAAGACAGATAAATGAACGGTTAAAATCACTGCGGTCGTTCCGAACGGATAAAAAGCCTGAGAGCCACCCCCACTAATAACACCGCCATTCCCCCCAATATCCCCAGCGGCAAGACCATATCCGCCACCGGTTGTCCCTTGAGCATCAGCCCCTTGACCCCCTCGATAAACCACGTCGCCGGCACACACCGACAGACCCATTGCAACACCAGCGGCATGTTGGCGATCGGAAAGATGAAGCCCGACAGCAACACCGTCGGCAGGAAAAGCCCCAGCAACGAGCCCGTGAGCGCCGACTGCTGCGTCTTCACCAGCGACGAGATCAGCACCCCCAGTCCGATCGCCGCCAGAATGAACAGACCGCACAACAACGCCACCCCCCATCCGCTTCCGTAGCACGGCATGTCGAACACCCAAATCCCCAGACACATAATCATCCCCGTATTGATCGCCGTCAGCAGAAAATAAGGCACCACTTTCCCCAGCACGATCGTCCGGCCTCGCAGCGGCGACACCGTCAGCATCCGGAGCGTTCCCGTCTCCTTCTCGCGCGCCAGCGTCACCGACGTCATCATCGCCGCCACGATCATCACGATCAGCGCAATGACCCCCGGCACGAACATATAGGCCGACTTCAGCTCCGGATTGTACATCATCCGCACGTTCGTCCGAACAGCAAACCCCGCCTCAGCACCACCCGCAGCCACCGCCGCCGCGTTGAGCTCCGCATTCAAATCCGCGACGATCGCCGTCGCATAGCCGATCACCGTCGTCGCCATGTTCACATCCGACGCATCCGTCACCAGCTGCACCGTCGTCCCTCCGTACCGCCGCGCATCCGAGCCGAAACCCGGCGGAATCACCACCACCATTTTCACTACTCCCCGCCGGAACACCTCGTCGATCTCCCCGTCGCTCCGCACCTTGGCCACCACCCGAAACCGACCCGCTGCCTGCAATTTATCGACCAGCCTCCGGGCCAGCGGATCGCCCTGCGACCCATCCAGCACCGCCACCGGCGTATGGTCGATGTCGGTCGAGATGACATACCCGAAAAGCAGCACCAACGCCAGCGGAATGACGAACAACATGACCAGCGTCCTGCGCTCGCGCAGGATGTGACGCCACTCTTTGGCCACGAAACTCCAGAAAACGCCGTTCGTCATCGCCGTCGGGTCAATTTTTCAAACAAATCATCCATATCCGTCGCCCCGTGCTCCCGCATCAACACCGCAGGACGATCCAGCGCCTTCATCTCGCCGTCCGCCATAATGAGCGTCCGGTCACAATAGAGCGCCTCGTCCAGATAGTGCGTCGTCACCAGCACCGTCGTCCCCTCGCCCGCCGCATCGAGGATCAGTTCCCAGAACCGTCGCCGTTCCAACGGATCCACGCCGCCCGTCGGTTCGTCCAGAAAGAGCACCTCGGGCCGGTGGAGCATCGCTGCCGCCAGCGCCGTCTTCTGCTTCCACCCCGGCGGCAAACCGCGCACCGGCAGGCTCCGCAGCTCCTCCATTCCGAGCCCCGCACACAGTTCGTCCATTCTGGCCCGCAGCACCCGCCGCCCGAGGCCGTAGATCGCGCCGAACAGTTGCAGGTTCTCGCCCACCGTCAGATCGTCATAGAGCGAGAAGCGTTGGCTCATGTATCCGATCCGCCGTTTCACCCGCTCCGGTTCCCGCACGGCGTCATATCCTGCCACAACGGCTCGTCCCGACGTGGGCTGCAACAGCCCGCACAGCATCCGAATGGCCGTCGTCTTCCCCGCTCCATTAGCTCCCAGAAAACCGAACACTTCGCCCCGCGCGACGGCGAACGAGAGGTCTTCCACCGCCGTGAAGTCGCCGAAACGGCGCGTCAGATTTTCCGCTATGATGGTTCTTTGCTCCATGTGTTTACCATGCCTCCTCCGCCTCTTCCTCCCCGTCGCTCTCCGAAAGGGACGTGAGCCGGATAAAAAGGTCTTCGACCGTCGGCACGATCACCCTTATCGAAACCCGCTCCGCCTCGATCCCCTGAGCCCGCAGATAGCTCGCCACCGTCTCGCTCCGCAGCCCCGGCAACGGCACGTTCAGGTGGATTCGGTCTCCGAACGAGTAACAGCCGCCCGACAGCGACCAGCCGCGCAGCAATTGCAACAGCCGCGCATTCAGCGCCCGATCTCCCCCGGCGATTTCGTAAAGCGTTCCGCGATAGTGTGCAGCCACCTCCCCCGGCGCCAGTTCGTCGAGCACAATGCCCTCGTGCAGCAACGTGATCCGGTCGCACCGCGCCGCCTCGTCCATGTACGAAGTCGAGACCAGAATCGTCTTCCGCCCCTCCTCCGCCAGCGTGCGCAGCGCCTCCCAGAACTCGCGCCGCGACACAGGATCGACTCCGGTCGTCGGTTCGTCGAGCATCAGCACCTCCGGGTCGTGCACCATGGCGCAGCAGAGCGCCAGTTTCTGCTTCATCCCTCCCGACAGCTGTGCGGCCGGACGCCCCGCGAAGGGTTCCAGCTGCCGCCAGATGTCGCCCATCAGACTTTCGATGTCACCGGCCGACCGTCCGTAGATGCGGGCGAAAAAGTTCAGGTTCTCGCGCACCGAGAGGTCGCCGTACAAGGAGAAGTTCGACGGCATGTATCCCACCGTCCGCCGCACCGCCCGCCACTCCGACCGGATGTCGTATCCCCCCACCGTCGCCTCGCCCTCGTCCGGTCGCACGAGGGTTACCAAAATGTCGAACAGCGTGCTCTTCCCCGCTCCGTCGGCGCCGATCAGGCCGTGGATCGTCCCCCGTTCGACCCGCAGCGACACCTCTTCCAGGGCGACCGTCCCGTCGCCCCAAGTTTTCGATATGTCGCGTGCCTCGATCATGGTACAGGTAAAGCCTATTTCTCCGATTTCGCCGCCGGTCGGGCCAACGGATCCCGCCGACTCTTGGTCACCACAAAATCTTTCAGGTAATAAGGCTCATAATAAGCCACATCGGCGAAATCGCCGGCTCGATAAGCCTCCTCGGCCAGTGCCACCAGCCCGCGGGCCGACGACGCGATCCGCACGAAAGTCGCCGCGGGCAACAGCTCGGCACACTTCTGCGCCCCGTTCCCGAACACCAGCAGTTCGCGCCCCGCCGCGAGAATGTCGGCAAAGCTCTCTTCGGTCAGGATATGCGCCCCCGTCTCGCCCAGCGGCCGCAACCCGGTATCGAACAATCGGGTATAGACCTCCATCCGCCGGGCGTCGATCATCGGAGCGAGCACCGCCGTCTCGGGCCGTTCGATCCGCACGATCCCCGCGCGGGACTCCTCCATCGCAATTGAGGCCAAGGCCTGCAACGAGTCCACGGCAATCAGCGGCCGCCCCAGCGCATAACAGATCCCCTTAGCCGTCGAAACGCCGATCCGGAGCCCGGTATACGAGCCCGGCCCACCGCCTACGGCTACGGCATCCAGCTCGTCGGCGTCCATATCGTTCCCGCGGAGCACCTCTTCGATGTACAAGGCCAGATTGTTGGCATGCGCCCGCCCCTCGCCGCTGCTCTCGCGCAACGAGATCATCTCGCCGTCCTTGGCCAAGGCCACCGAACAGACCTCTGTCCCGGTCTCGATGGATAGAATCAGTGCCATATAACTATATATCTTTCAATCAGATTCCGAACTACTTATCCGCCACCGCGTCCGCCGCCAGCGAAGCGGTCGTCCGCACCGTCATCCCGTCGTTCAGTTTTTTAGAGATGGCCAGGAAAGGCGCGCTCACCACCCAGACCGTCGTATCCAGCCCCTCGGCCTCCACTTCGATGAACTGGCGATCCTGAATGCCCGTCTTCACCGGCTTCATCCGCACACTCGAGCTGTCTGTCTCATAAAGGAACAGCACCTCTCCGCCTCCCGCCTGAGCGCGCGAGGTGACCGCCTGGATCGGCACCGACAACGCCCGCCGTGTCTCCGTCCGGATATCCACCGAAGCGGACATCCCCGGCCGGAACGGCGATCCGCCACCCTCCGGCACCAGATCGGCATACGACTCCGGAAGGATATAAATCCGCACCTCGAAATTGGTGGCCTGTCCCGAAGCCGCCGTTCCCGTAGCCGTGTTGGCAATCCGGGTCACGATCCCGCGGAACTGCCGCCCCAGATAGGCATCCACCTCGACCACCGCCGTATCGCCCAATTCGACTCGCACGATGTCGTTTTCGTTCACATCGGCACGCACCTCCATCTGCGACAGGTCGGCGATCCGGAGCATCTCCGTCCCGGCCATCGTCGCCGTCCCCACGACCCGCTCGCCGAGCTCGACGTTCAGCTTGGAGACCGTCCCGCCGCTCGGCGCAAAAATCGTGGTCTTATACAGATTCTCAGCCGCCTCCTTGAGCGAAGCCTCGGCACTCCGGATGTTGAACTCCGCCGTCCTCACCTGCGCCTGAAGGGCGCGATACTGCGCTTCGGCGTTCTGGAAGTCGGCTTCCGAAATCGCCTTTTGGGCGAACAGCTGCCGCTGTCGTTCATAGGTCTGTTCGGCCAGCGCCAGTTGGGCCCGAATCTGCTCTAATTGTGCCTTCGAAGAGTTGAGCGTAGCTTCGGCCCGCTCCTGCATCGACTGATAGGTGTCCGGCTTGATCTTCAGTAAGAGCCTCCCTTTTTCGATCCGCTGTCCCTCCTCGACGTTCAGTTCCACGATTTCACCCGATACGTCGGGCGAAATTTTGACTTCGGTCACCGGCTGCACGCGGCCGTTGGCCGAGATCAACTCGACGATCGTCCGCACCTCCGGCCGCTCGACGGTCACCGCCTCGGGCAGCGGACGGCCCCACCATCCGCTCTGTTTGCCGACTATCCAGAAGACGAGCACCAACAACAATCCGCCCCAAATAATCAGTCTCCGTTTGCGTTTGTTTTTCTTCGCCATATCGTCTGTTTCGTTTTATCGTTTTCGCTCTGTGCTCCGCCGTCGTTACAGGGTTATCTCGACGCCGCGGTAGAAATCCAGAATCTTCATTTTGAAAATATAGTCGTACCGGGCCTGCAACATCAAGGACTGGGCCTCCGCCAGATTATTCTGGGCCACGTTGTAGTCCACCGCCGTCGCCGCCCCGGCATCGAATTTCTGTTCCGTATTTCTGAACGCCTCGGCGTTCGAAGTCACGCTGCTCTCCGCCGAGCGGTAGCGTTCCCACGCCCCTCTGGCATCGCTCCAGGCCTGTTGAATCTCTTTGTAGAGCTGATTCTCGGCCTGTTTGACGGCCAAATCGGCGTTCCGCAGCCCGATTTTCGCTTTCCGCACGTTGTTCCGCACGTTCAGCCCGCCGAAGATCGGCACTGACAGGCTGAACTGCAACGCCGACGAGGCGTTGTCGTCCAACTGTTCGAAAAAGGGATATTTCGTATAGTACGGCGTCCCGTCTGCCCCCAGTTGCGGTTTGAGACGGGCGTCCGACCAGCTGCTTCCGTAGCTGGCGCCGAAGCTCAGCGAGGGATAGTACCGTGCCCGAGCCAACGCCACATCCTGTTCGGCCATTTTCCGCTGCCATTTGACGACTTCGATGCGCGGCAGCTTCAAGGCCATGCCGTAAATTTCGCCGACTTCGCGCAGTTGTTGGCCGTCCATCTCAGCCGCCAACACGGCGCTGTCGGGCACCGCTACTTCGAAATCGGGCACGTCACGCAGCTCCAACAGCTGGGTCAAGGTCAGCACGGAGTTGACCCGCTGGTTCCGATAGTTCACGAGATTATACTGCTCGGCCGCCAGCTGCGCCTCGAGCTCCAGCCGATTGCCGATCGGCAGGGAACCGGCCTCGACCAATTGGGTCGTCCGTTCAATCTGCCGTTCGAGGATGGCCACGCGGTTCTCCGAAACGGCGACCTGCTCTCTGTTATAGAGCACTTGCAGATAAGCCGCCGCCACGGCGATCGTAATTTCGTCCTTGATCCGTTCGACCTCCTGCACCGAAGCGGCCAGACTGAATTCCGCGCGCCGCAGGTTGTGCAATTTTTGCATTCCGGCGAACAGATTGGTGCTCAACGACAAACTCCCGCTGGCGTTCTGCACGGTCTGCCCCGAGACGTAGTTATAGGTAGTCGGGTCGAGCGACCGGCCGAACGAGGCGTTGTACCCGATCCCGGCGTTCAGGTTGGGCAGGTAGTTGAGTTTGGTTTGCAGGTGATCGACGCGGGCTCCCTCGACGAGATTCCATCCCTGTCTCACCTGGAGGTTGTGCTCCACGGCATGGCGGATACACTGGGCAATATCCCACGTTTCTCCGCCGAACACGGGCATCGCCCCGAGCATCGCTCCGGCAACTGCCACAACCATTCGGCAACGAATTTTCATCTTCCGATAACGATTATAATTACGCAAGATAGGCATTTTTATCGTTCCTGCGGTACAAAAAGCGGATTTCGACGGAAAATCCGCTCCGAGCAGCGCACCCCGGGCTACCGCGACTATGGACGCACGGGCTGGGAAGGCATAGCAAGGCACATCGGCGACTACGGGTACAGCTGGTCGTCCACATCTTACGATTCGGGCGACCTCTATCGTGGCCAGGACTTGAATTTCGGCGTGGCATACCTCTACACCAGCAACGCGCACTACCGTGGCCACGGTCTTCAGTTGCGGTGCCTCTCGCACCCACAGGGTGTTTTCCTGGCCGCCTCGGCCTAAAAACTGACAACCTCTACCCCAAACAACCGGCCAGCTTTACCCCTGTTTGCGTTTTGAACTGATTCCTGCGGTTCGAAGAACGGAGCCTCCCGCAGCGGAGGCCCGCAACTCACGTTGCTTTAGGCCCCGCAAGCTTCGACCCTCAAAAGCACTCTCCCCATTCACTGCCCCTTTCTGTGGGATCCGTTCTCAGTCTTAGTAGTTCGCCGCCAGCGGGGGCGCAACGAGCTCCGACGAATTGCAGCCCTCCGCCTGCCGGGGCGGCGGACTGCGCGGCTCAAAGAGCCGCAGAAGCAGTGCTTTGTTCGCCGTCCCATTCTGTTAAGTTCGGCCTGTCGCCCACTCCCCCGAGGCGCTCCGCGCCTGGGCGACAGAGCCGGCGACCTAAAGGTCGCAACAATTCCGGCACCAGCACTGCCCCAATTCTGTCAGGTTCGGGCAGCGCGCTCCCCGGGTGGGCCGAACGGCCCAGCACGCAGGCCCAGCGGTTCGAAGAACCGCAAAAGCACGCCCCATTCTGCGGAGTTTGTTTTCGGCCGCAGCCAGCGGAGAACGAAGACGGAGCGCAAGCGGAGTATTTCGGCCCTCCGCATCCGAGGGCTGCGGGCCGACCGTTGACACGGGGACTTAGCTATTCGCTCGCGGCCCAAAACATAACCAAGAGCACGGCCCAACTCACCGCCCAAATTCCAGCCCAAAACTCAGCCCAGCGCGGCGCGAAAACCGTTTTCGGTTTTCGCGCCCGAAGAACAAGCAAAGCCCAAAGCAGAACCCAGTTCTCCGCCCCGTGTCCGCCTCACTGCGGCTCCGCTATCGCTCCGCCGCTGCCGCTCGGCACTTGAAAGATGGCCGGGGCTACTCCTAGTCCCGTCGCCCGCGGCAATTCTTGCCGGATTGGCCAAGCGCCAACCGGCAGAATATGCCATCTTAAGCGGGCGGGCGACAGAGCTTTGCGCGGAATCGAACTTTTTCGCGCGCCTGGGCGATTCATTCTCTTTCGGCTTGTCGCCGAAAGAGTTGAATCGCTTCTTTAGGCGGGGCGCGCGTTTTAGTTTGAGGAAACTGCGCTCGGGCCGCGCGGGCCCCACGTCCCGTGGACGGGAAATACTGCGTTTTGCGGCGGCAATCTCAGACCAACTCTTTGTTCCGTTCTCTCTTCGCGCACTTTGAAAATCTTGCCAAAACGCGCAAGCGTATTTTGACGATTTCCCTTCTAAGGCGTGGCGCGCGTCTGCCCTAAGGGAGGAGACTGCGCTCGGGCCGCGCAGGCCCCACGTCCCGTGGACGGGAAATGCTCACGCATTTCCACTACCAGCCTCGGCCCAACCTATTGTTCGCGCGCCACGCCCCGGCCCAATCTTTTTTTCGCGCTGCGGAGCTACCCCGAACCGCAACAAAAACAAAGGGCGATATTCCATCCGGAATATCGCCCCACAATAATTCGGCTGCAAGCCGTTATCCCTACTGCGCCGCCAATTCGCTCGCCAAAGCTTTGGCTGCCGCCACATTCCCCCCGGCAGTCACCTTCTTCAGCCATTCGATCGCCTTGGCGTTATTCCCTCGATTCTGGTAAGCAACCCCCAACAAATAGGCGATATTCGCTTTCTGAGCCTCATCCTGCTGAGCCGCATAAGCTTCCGCGCCGTTCGCCACCACGATGTCGTATTTCTTGAGGTTATTGGCCGTTTGGATCAGCAACAGACCGGCATCGGCATTCTCCGGAATCATCGCCGCATAAGCCTGCACCTTCTCGATATCACCCGCTTTGGCCGCTTCCGAAGCCGCCACCAACAGGTAGTTGTTCAAATCCGCCTGAGCCCCTTTAGCCTGCTCCGCGAATTTGCTGTTCTCGGCCCCCGCCGCAATCACCTGCCGGTAGAGCGCTACCGCCTCCTCCAACTTGCCCAGCTCGGCATACGATTTGGCCGTATAATAAGCCAACTGGATGTTACTCGGATCCTGCGCCACCCCTTTCTGGAAACTTTCGAGCGCTTTGGTATAATCCTTCGTATTGAAGCTGGCGATCCCCTGCGCCATATAGAGCTGTGAAATCGCACGTCCCAACTGCCGGCTCATCATCACATTACCTTGCAATTCGGCCAGATCCGCCGCTTTGGAAAAAGCAGCGATCGCCCCTTCCATATCCTTCGCTTTGTAGAGGTTGCTCCCCTTCTGCTGATAACAAGCCGGCAGCACCTTTTGCGCCTCAGCCACAATATCCGCCGCATCGGCCCCCACCTCTTGCCCCATCCGGATCACCTCTTCGAGCACCGGAATCGCCTGAACGAGCTGTTTGTTATTCAACAATTCGCCCGCCTCTTTCATCTTGAGTCCCACCTCTTCGACACTCTGCGCCGCCGCGCTGCCGATCATCGCCGCAGCCACGAGCACGGCGCTCCACATTTTGATTCGTTTCATTTTTACGGTATGTTTAGGTTAATATGTCGTCTCGAACGTCGCCCGCGAAGAGCGCGACAAGGACAAGTTTAGCGATTTTTTCGGAATTTTCAAAATGCAGAAACCATTTTCCGCTCCATGCCGCAAAGCGGATCAAAGGTTTCGAGCCCGCAACCGTGCGAAAAAATCGGTCATTAACCCGGCGCATTCGTCGTCCAAAATATCCGTCGTCACCTCGGTTTTCGGATGCAATAAGGTCTCGGAAACGGTCGTATAGCCCCGCTTCGGATCGGCCGCGCCGTAGACGAGCGCCCCGAGCTGGGCCCAACGCAGCGCTGCGGCACACATGGGACAAGGTTCGACTGTCACATAGAGGGTGCAACGATCCAGATATTTCCCCCCTAACGCAGCTGCCGCAGCCGTCAGGGCTTGCATCTCGGCATGGGCGGTGACGTCGTTCAGCGTTTCGGTCAGGTTGTGCGCCCGGGCGATGACGCGGTCGCGAGCAACGACCACTGCCCCGATCGGCACCTCCTCCCTGCGCAAGGCTTCGCGGGCCTCTGCCAAGGCCATCCGCATATAGGGTTCGTGATTCATCGAAGGTTCGTAAAGTTTTGCAAAGAGAACCTATATCATAGCAGAAATCCCTTGCCAATCATTCGATTGACAAGGGATTCCGTACCCGGAGCCGGGATCGAACCGGCACGGATCGCTCCATTGGTGTTTGAGACCAACGCGTCTACCAATTCCGCCATCCGGGCATCGTAGAGAAGCGCGCCGAAAACTACGCCAATGCGTTCACTTTCAGCTGAAGCGCGCTCTTCAAATTAGCCGCTTTATTGGCATGGATAATGTTCCGTTTCGCCAATTTATCGAGCATCGCCACCACTTTCGGCAACAGCGCCTCAGCAGCAGCTTTGTCGGTCGTATTCCGCAACGCTTTCACCGCGTTCCGCGCGGTCTTGTGGTAGTAACGATTATGCAACCGCCGCGTTTCGGTCTGCCGAATCCGTTTCTGAGATGACTTGTGATTTGCCATTATGTTTAAAAATCGCTATGTTTTTATTTCGTCGTAGCCCCTAGGGGAATCGAACCCCTCTTCCAAGAATGAAAATCTTGTGTCCTAACCGATAGACGAAAGGGCCTCAGGCCTGCGCCAAGCGACCGATATGAGACATTATGAGGTCTGCATAAGGCCGATTGCGGATTGCAAAGGTAAATGCTTTTTTCGATTCCGCCAAATTTTTTGATGTTTAGAGCATGAGATCTCGTTTGGCTCTGTGGTCGTACACGACTTGACGACCTGAAAAGCCGACCCCGGGCTTCCGCGACGGGGGCCGGAATGGATTATTAGGCGAGTTGTGGCTCGTCGGCAACTCGGGCTACAGCTACACATCATCAATCAACAGCACCAGTGGAATCGCCTTAGATTTCGGGGTGACGTGGTTTCTTCCGAGCCTCTCGGGCAGTCGCGGCCTCGGTTTTCAGTTGCGTTGCCTCTCGGAATAAACGGGGGTGCCGCTCGGCACTCGAAAGGTGGCCGCCTCTACCCTATTTTGTGTGACTTTGACGGCCGAAGCCTGCGGGGCCCACAGCAACGTCAGTTGCGGGCCTCCGCTGCCGGAGGCTTCGGCCCGCGCGCCCCTTGGGGTCGCAAAAGCTCAGCCGATTTATCACCCCCATTCTGCGAAGTTCGTCCTCGGCGCGCTATCCGTTCTTAGCCTAAGTTCGCCGCCAGCGGAGAGTGCAACGAGCCCCGACGAGTTGCAGTCCGCCGCGTGG
This sequence comes from Rikenella sp., assembly GCF_056799795.1. Taxonomy (NCBI): domain Bacteria; kingdom Pseudomonadati; phylum Bacteroidota; class Bacteroidia; order Bacteroidales; family Rikenellaceae; genus Rikenella; species Rikenella sp. The sequence continues at coordinate 39,781 of NZ_JBQIQO010000002.1, read as the reverse complement.
GGTGGCGGCGAACTGCGCGATCCTAAAGGGTCGCAGAAACTCGGATCAAATTGCGGCCAACAATTCAATCCAATTCACCGCCCCAGTTCTCCGCCCCGTGTCCACCTCACTGCGGCTCCGCTTTCGCTCCGCCGCGTTTTCGCGCGCCTTGCGCGATTCATCTATATTCGGCTGTCGCCGAAATCACTGAATCGCTCCTTTAGGCGGCGGCGCGCGTCTGGTCACTGCCCCGGCGGGTACTGTTCTTTTTGTGAACAAAAAGAACCGAAAAAACTTTAGACGGACGCTGACGCATCCTCAAGCTACCGACGGCACTAATCTCTGTCCGCACACCAGCTGTAACTGATCCAAAGCCAGCCACCAAGCATTTCACCGGCTGAACTTCCGGAAGGTGGTTACAGCCGCAACGCCCATCACCCCGGCGAATATCCCCAACATCACCCAATGACTCTTCAGAGCCGCCGCCGGACTCCCTTTCACCAGAACCATCTTAATCGCCGAAATAATATGCGCCACCGGATTCAACTGATCCGCCCGCTGCGCCCACTCCGGCATGCTTTCCACCGGCGTGAACAAACCGCTCATCAGGATCAGCACCGTCATCAGGAAAAAACTCAGAAAAATCGACTGCACCTGCGTTTGCGACACGTTCGACACCACAAACCCCAAGAAGAGCAACCCGACCAAATAGAGCGCGATAATACCATACAAAACCCCGAAGTTTCCCGCCACCGAGATGCCGTAAACCAACCGAGCCAGCACCAATCCGATGGTAAACTGCACCAACCCGATAATAAAAAACGGCACCGTTTTGGCCAGCGCATACTGCGTCCGGCTCATCGGCGTGACATTGAGTTGTTCGATCGTGCCACGCTCCTTCTCCTTCACCGCATTGAGCGCCATCATCGACATGCCGACGACCGTCACCAACAAAGCCAGAATCCCCGGCACGATCACCGTTTTATAATCGAACTTCGAATTATACCACTCCTGCACCGAGACTCCGATTTGCGCAGCTCCCGCCTCATTCCGCCCCTCGGAGCGTTCCGGAATCAACCGTTCCGCTGCCAGCCGACGTTCGAAATCGCTGACGATCGTATTGACATATCCCGCCGCCACCCCTGCGCTCAACCCATTGATCGCCGAGATATGCACCGCCAATTCCGCACCGCGTCCCAACACGATATTCCGTTCGAAATCGGTCGGAATCTCAAAGATCATATCCACCTCGCCGCGTTCGATCATCCGCACCGCTTCGGCCCATGCCGCCGCCGATGCCGACAGGGTGAAATAACCGCCGGCCTGCAAGTCGGCCAGCATCAACCGGCTGAACTGCGTATTGTCACGATCGATCGCGGCCATTCGGAAGTCCCGGATCTCGTTGTCTGCCGCCAACGGTAAAACCAGCAGCTGTACCACGGGCAACAACAGAACTGACCGCCAGATAAATTTATCGCGGAATATCTGCAAAAACTCTTTTTTCAGCAGGATCAGAAACTTATACATCGGTCTGTCCGGTTTTAAATTCGCCCACCGGCTTCCGTACAAAAATAGCATACTTTTCTGAAACGCGCGCTCCTGCCGGGTTCCGAAAGGTCGACCGCCCCGGGCTATCACGATGTGCGTTCGGGCAACTCAATCGGCATCGGTAGCGACGGGTTCAGCTGGTCTTCCGCCGCGAGCGGCAATACTGGGGTGTACTCGCATTTCAGCACGCAATATCTTAATCCCGGCCGTGCGAATTTTCGGGCCTACGGTCTTCAGTTACGTTGCCTCTCGGAATAAACGGGGAATGCTTGCGATTCGAAGAATCGCGCGGGCCGAAGCCACCCCAGGCGTAGGCCTGCAACATCGCGGGGCTCGTTTCCGGCCACGCTGGCTCCGACCCTCAAAAGCACTTTCCCCATTCACCGCTTCCATTCTGCGAGGTTCGTCCTCGGGGCGCAACCGAGCTTGCGAAAATGCAATTGCCTTAGCGGGTTGAAGCCTGCGGGGCCCAAAGCAACGTCAGTTGCGGGCCTCCGCGGTCGGAAGCTTCGGCCCGCGCGAGCCGCTGGGCCGCAAATGCACTGCCTTTTTCTGTCGGGTTCATCCTCGGCCGCAGCCAGCGGAGAACGAAGACGGAGCGAGAGCGGAGTATTTCGGCCCTCCGCATCCGGGGGCTGCGGGCCGACCGTTACCACGGGGACTTAGCTATTCGCTCGCAGCCCAAAGTACAGCCAAGAGCACAGCCCAAAGCACTACCCCGTGTCAGCCTCACTGCGGCTCCGCTTCCGCTCCGCCGCTCTTTCGCGCGCCTTGGGGAAATCTTGTCAAAACGCGCCAGCGCATTTTGACGATTTCCCTCTTTAGGCGGGGCGCGCGTCTGGCCAACAAGAGGGTACTGCGCTCAGGCCGCGCGGGCCCCACGTCCCGTGGACGGGAAATGCTTACGCATTTCCACTGGCCTCCTCTACCCCTGTTCTCTGGCCGCGCGCCTAGGGAAATCTTGTCCAAAGCGCAAGTCGCTTTGAACGATTTCCCTCTTTAGGCGTGGCGCGCGTCGAGCTCTGTGCCGGACAGAACTGTTCCTTTTGTGAACAAAAGGAACCGAAAAAACTTTAGACGGATGCTGACGCATCCTAAAGCTGCCGGCGACCCTAACCAATGCGGCAGCCTCGCCCTCCCTTTCCCCATGCCGAACGGCACGTTTCCCCCAAATCCCGAAAAAAAGTATCTTTGTCAAACCAAACGACAAACACAGACTGAAGTCGTAACGCCCCACAGCGTTACCCCCAACACCAGACACCACATACCATCGAAAAAATAGCAGCCTCAGGTTCCGCACTTGAAAACTAAGAGACTTCAACGGCCGCGGGAACAGAGAGCCACTCGCCTGTATTGTATCCATACACACAATACGGCATGAGGGCTTCTGTCCGCGGCCGGGTTTCTCTTAGTCCCTCAAGTGCAGGCAGTCGTCCCTCATGCTTTTCTTCCAAAAAAGCACGACCCATGATAAACGAACGACTCCGCCCCTGGCTGCACAACACCCTCACCGTACTCCTCTGGCGGCTGGGAATCGTCTACCTCCTGCTCTTCATGCTCCGGGCAATCTTCTACCTCTTCAACACCGACACCCTCGGCCCGCTTACCTGGGGCGAAATCCCCGCCCTGCTGCGAGGCGGACTGCTCTTCGACACCGCCTGCCTCTGCTACGTCTACTGCCTTTTCGTCTTCCTGTCCCTGCTGCCCGTACCGGGACGGAGCGGGAAAGGCTACCAGCGGATGCTCTTCGGGCTGTGGATCGGCGTCGGATCGATCGTCGTCCTGCTCAACCTCGCCGACACCGTCTACTTCCACTACGCCAAGAAACGGTTCACCGTCGATGAATTCCACTTCACCGGCAACGACAACACCGGCCATATCCTCTGGAAAGCCCTCGGCGAAAACTGGTACCTGCTCCTGATCGGCATCGCGCTGGTATGGGGGATGATCCGGCTCTATCGCCTCGTCCGGCCCGCACCGCGGCGGTTGCGGCCCTTGTGGCTCTTTGTGGTCGTCAACACCGTACTCGCGCTCGGTTCGGTGGTACTGCTCGTCGGCGGCATGCGCGGCGGACTGGGACACGGCATCCGCCCCATCGCCATGAGCCACGCCGCCCAGTTCGCCCGGTCACCGGCCAAAGCCTCGGCCGTGCTCACCAACCCGTTCTGTATCCTCCGCACCATCACCAACCGGAAGCTCTCCTACGTCAAGTACTTCTCCGACTCGACCGAACTCGCCGCCCGCTTCTCGCCCTACCACTATCCGGCGGCCGACAGCCTGCGCCACGACCGGTTCGGCAGCCAGCGCGGAAAGAACATCGTCATCTTCATCCTCGAGAGCTTCAGTTACGAGCACTCCGCCTACCTGAACCCGCACCTGTACCGCGAAGGCGAGAGCTACACCCCGTTCCTCGACTCGCTGATGCAGGAGGGCTACCTCTTCCGCCGCGCCCACGCCAACGGACGCAAATCGATCGACGCTCTGCCGTCGATCCTGAGCTCCATTCCCTCGTTCAAAACCCCGTTCGTCATCACCCCTTACTCGTTGGGCGAAACCCACGGACTGGCCCGTCACTTGGGCGATGAGGGCTACTCGACCTGGTTTTTCAACGGTTCGGAGTACAAATCGATGGGATTCGTGGCCTATGCCATGCTGTCGGGAGTGCGCAACACCCGCACCCGCGAGAACTACGAAGCCACGGTCGGGACGGAAGACGACGACGGCTATTGGGGAATCTGGGACGGCCCGTTCCTGCGCTACATGGCGCGCGAGTTGGACAGCGTGCCGAAACCTTTCTTTGCCACGGTCTTCACCCTCTCGTCCCACCATCCGTTCGTCGTTCCGGCGGGATACGAAGAGATTCTGCCGAAAGGGCACACCAAGGTACAGCAGCCGGTGGCCTATACCGACCATTCGCTGCGCGGCTTCTTCGAATACGCCCGCCGACAGCCGTGGTTCGAGAACACGCTCTTCGTCTTCACGGCCGACCACATATCGAGCGAGGTTTACGACCCGCTCACGAAGACGCCGACCGGCGACTCGCACATCATCTTCTTCCTTTACACGCCGGACGGCTCGCTGCGGGGCGACGACCGCCACATCGCGCAGCAGATCGACCTGATGCCGACGCTGCTGGGGCTGACGGGGTACGACAAACCGTTCTTCGCCTACGGACAGGACATGTTCGAGATTCGGGCCGATTCGGCCCGGACGGCCCGCGATGCGTTTGCGATCAACCACGTCGACGGAACCTTTCAATGGATCACGGACTCGGCGGCGATGTTTTTCGACGAGCACGAGGTGATTCACCTGTTCGACCTGCTGAACGATCCGTCGGAGGAGCGCGACCTGATCCGGGAGGGCGTCCGTCCGGATTCGGCTCAGCTGGATCGGCTGAAGGGTTTTCTACAGACTTATTACGAGCATCTGGAACGGAGCGACTTCGTCGTTCGCTGACAGTAAGAGAGCCCGGAGTGCTACCCGCCCCGGGCTACCGCCATCGGGATACAGGTGCGCTGCTCGGCGTCAGCAAGTATGGTTACAGTTGGTCGTCTGCGGTCAGTACCACCAGTACTAGCGGCCTGAGTTTGAGTTTCAACGTAGCGTGGCTCAATACTAGCTACACAGACCTCCGCGTCTACGGTTTTCAGTTGCGTTGCCTCTCGGAATAAACGGACGCACGGCGTCTTTTAATGCCAGCCTCTACCCTATTTTAAGTTGAATCCTGCGGTTCGTAGAACCGCCCGGGCCGGAGCCACCCCAGGCGTAGGCCTGCAACTTCGCAAAGCTCGTTTCCGGCCACGCTGGCTTCGACCCGCACCCGATTCAACCAAAATCTTCGTCCCGTGCTTGGTTCGCGCGCCTGTCCTACAGGAGGGTACGGCCATCAGGCCGGGCAGGCCCCGCGTGCCCGCGGCGGGCAATGGACAGCCATAATCAAAACCTACTCCTCCAACCCGGGCCATCCCGCTAAAATCCCTATCTTTGTCGCAAAATACCCATTCCGCATGGCCCATTCGTTACTCAGCTCTCCTATTTTCGTCCTCTTCGTCATCATCGCCCTCGGCTTCATCGTCGGGCGCATCGACATCAAAGGGATCACCCTGGACGTCTCGGCCGTTATCTTCGTCGCCCTGCTCTTCGGCCACTTCGGCGTCGTCGTGCCCGCCGAACTCGGAAACTTCGGGATGACCCTCTTCATCTTCGCCATCGGGATACAGGCCGGCCCCGGATTCTTCAGCACCTTCAAGAGCAAAGGAAAGAGCCTCGCCGGACTCGCCGCACTGCTTATTCTGACCGCCACCCTCACCACCCTCGCCGTAACGTACATCTGCGGGCTGAACGCTGCCGACACCGCAGGGCTGCTGGCCGGCGCGCTGACCAGCACCCCGGGACTCGCCACCGCCCGGGAGATGGCCGGCGACAACGCCGCCATCTCCTACGGGATCGCCTATCCGTTCGGCGTGATCGGCGTGATTCTCTTCGTCAAACTCCTGCCGCGGATCCTGAAAATCGACGTCCGACAAGAGGAACGCGCCCTCGAAGCCGACCGCCGCGAACTCAACCCCGACATCGTGGCCCGGGCCTACCGCGTGACCAATCCGCTGATCGTCGGACGGCGGTTGCAGGACATCCAGCTGCGGCTGCACACCGGCGCCGTGATCTCGCGCATCGTGCGCGGCGAAGAGTCCATCCTGCCCCACGCAGCGACCGTTCTTCAGGAGGGCGACCTGATCAAAGTGGTCGGGACACCGGTGTCGCACGACAAAACCGCGGAATTCGTCGGCGAACGGATCGAAGGCGAACTCCCGTTCGGCAAGAACGTCGAATTGCAGACCGGACTGGTCACCGCCCGGTCGATCGTCAACCGCACCCTCGGGAGCCTCAATCTGCAACAGAACTTCGGCTGCATCGTGACCCGCATCCGGCGCGCCGGCATCGACCTCTCGCCCGAACCGTCGCTCGCCTTGAAATTCGGCGACAAACTCACCCTCGTGGGACGGAAAGACAGCATGGAAGAGGTCTTGAGCTTCATCGGCAACGAAGGGAAACGCGTCTCGGACACCGACTTCCTGCCGATCGCCCTCGGGATTGCATTAGGAGTGATCGTCGGCAAGATCTCCCTCTCGTTTTCAACCAGCTTCACCTTCTCGTTCGGCCTGACCGGCGGCGTACTGCTCACCGCGCTCGTACTCAGCGCCATCGGGAAGACAGGGCCGGTGCTGTGGACGATGTCCGGCCCGGCCAACCAGCTTTTGCGGCAGTTGGGACTGCTCCTGTTCCTCGCCAACGTCGGCACCTCGGCCGGCGTCGGACTCGTTGACACGTTCCGGACGAGCGGATGGTCGCTCTTCATCGGCGGCTTTTTCATCACCCTGCTGCCCATGATCGTGACCGTGACCGTAGCCCGCTACTTCTTCCGGATCAATATCTTAGACCTGCTGGGAACACTAACCGGCGGGATGACCAGCACCCCGGGGCTGGCGGCGGCCGACTCCATGTCCGACAGCAGCGCGGTCAGCGTGGCTTACGCCACGGTCTATCCGGTGGCCATGGTGCTGCTCATCATCTGCATCCAGATCGTCTCGATGATCGTCGGCGGATAGTCCTTTTTCAGAAATTCCCGCTATGATGAACCCTCATCCGTCCGACACGCACGACCCGATCCGGTGGGATCGGGAACACCTGTGGCACCCTTACACCTCGGCCGTCGCGCCGTTGCCCGTCTACGGCGTCCGGCGCTGCGAGGGGGTGCGGATCGAGTTAGAGGACGGACGGCGGCTCATCGACGGCATGTCGTCGTGGTGGTGCGCCGTGCACGGCTACAACCACCCGCGGCTGAACGCCGCCGTCGAGCGGCAGCTGGCGGAGATGTCCCACGTGATGTTCGGCGGCCTGACTCATCGACCGGCGGTGGAGCTGGGACAGAAGCTGTTGGCGATGGTTCCGGGCTCGAAACTGAGCGACGACGACCCGCAAAACCCGGAATTCGTCTTTTTCGCCGACTCGGGATCGGTGGCCGTCGAGGTGGCCATGAAGATGGCCCTGCAATGGCAACAGGCGCAGGGACACCTTCAGAAACGGGAGTTCATCACCATCCGCGGAGGCTATCACGGCGACACGTGGCACGCGATGAGCGTCTGTGACCCGGAGGGCGGGATGCACGCCTTGTGGCAGGGGCGGCTGGCCGTACAGCACTTCGTTCCGCGGCCCCCTGTCGCCTTTCACGAAGCATGGAATCCGGAGGCGTTGCAACCGGTGCGCGAAGCATTCGAACAGCTGGGCGACCGGCTCGCGGGTTTTATCCTGGAGCCGGTGGTGCAGGGGGCCGGCGGCATGTGGTTCTACCATCCGGAATACCTGCGCGGCGTGGCGCAATTGTGTCGGGAGTACGGCGTATTGCTGGTGGCGGACGAGATCGCCACCGGATTCGGACGCTCCGGACGCCTGTTCGCCTGCGAGTGGGCGGGAGTCGTGCCGGACATTCTCTGCGTCGGAAAGGCGCTCACCGGGGGATACATGACGATGGCGGCCGTCGTGGCGACGGCGCGGGTGGCGCGGGGAATCGACGGGCCGTTCATGCACGGGCCGACCTTTATGGGGAACCCGCTGGCCTGTGCCGTAGCCAACGAATCGCTGGCGATGCTCGCGGAGATGAACCTGCCGGAGCGCATCGGAGGGATCGAGGCGATATTGGCCGAAGAGCTGGCGCCGCTGCGGGAACTGATACCGGCGGGAGCGGTGCGGGATGTGCGGGTGCTGGGGGCGATCGGCGTGGTCGAGATGGCCCGACCGGTCGAGATGGCCCGTATTCAGGCCGCGTTCGTACAGGAAGGAATTTGGATCCGGCCCTTCGGCCGGCTGATCTACACCATGCCGCCTTACGTGATCGACGAGGCGGACTTACGCGCTTTATGCCGTGCCCTGGTGCGGGTGGTGCGGGCCGAAGCGGCATGCCGATAACGAGGGATTCGCGTCATGAAAGAGGAAAAATATACCGTTTTGCAGGTAGATGACCACGCCCTGTTCCGCAACGGGTTGAAACTGCTGCTCAATTCCCATCCGCGGTTCCGCGTGGTGGGCGAGGCGGCCACCGGGCGCGAGATGCTCGGATGGCTGGAACAGGCGGAACGGCTGCCGGACGTCGTGCTGCTCGACATCGCGATGCCCGACATGAACGGCATCGAGGCGGCGGCCGAAGCGCTGAGGCGCTGGCCCGAGCTGCGGATCATCACCCTCTCGATGTACGGCGAGGAGGACTACTACTTCAAGATGGTTTCGCAGGGGGTCAAAGGGTTTCTGCTCAAGAATTCGGATATTACGGAGGTCTACGCTGCGATCGAAGCGGTGCTGGAGGGCGGGTCGTACTTTTCGCAGGAGCTGCTGTTCAACTTGGTGAGCAATCTGCGCTCCTCGTCGGAGACCGAAGCCGAAGAGCTGCCGAAGGCGGAGGAGACGACCGACGAAGCCGCCCTCTCGGCGCGGGAGAAGGAGATTCTGCTGCTGATCTGCAAAGGGATGACCAACTACGAGATCGCCGACACGCTCTTCATCTCGAAACGGACGGTGGACAAGCACCGGGCCAACATTCTCGAAAAAACCAACTGCAAAAACACAGCGAACCTGGTCGTCTACGCCATCAAGAACGGGCTGGTCGAAATTTGACCGGACACCTCCGTTCGGTCGAACGTTACAGAATCCGCATCGCAATCCGGGCACACCCCTCGGCATCGGCCAGCGCCTGGTGGTGATCTTCGAACGGAATCCCCAGCCACGCACAAACCGTCGGCAAACAGTGATTCCCGATCTCCGCCTTCGGGAACAGCCTCCGCGCAGCCCGCAACGTGCAGTAGAACCGGTATTCCGCCGGATAATCCATCTCATAAGCCTCGTAAGCCGCCCGCAACGCCCGCTCATCGAAAGCGGCGTTGTGAGCCACCAGCGGCAGCCCGTCGACCAGCGGCGCGACCTCCGTATTCCAGACCTCCGGAAAGAGCGGCGCATCGTCCGTGTCCTCCGCGCAAATGCCGTGTATCTGCTCGGTGAAGAAGCGATAATAGTAGTTCGGCGTGGGCCGGATCAGCCGGTGCAGCCGTTCGACGATCTCGCCGCCGCGCACGACGACCAATCCGACCGAGCAGATGCTCGACGGGCGGCCGTTGGCGGTCTCGAAGTCTATGGCGGCGAAATCTTTCATCCGGTCATCGTTCCGGTTTCTCTCCCGGCACATTTCTCTCCCGACAAAGATAGTGAAGAGTCCCGGCTCCCCGTACAAAAATCCTCCGGCAACCGGGGTGTGCCGCTGCGTCCGAAAAAATTTTATCTTTGCGAATACAGATGAACAACCGTGTGACGATATATACCGACGGCTCCTCGCTCGGCAATCCGGGCCCCGGAGGATACGGCGTCGTACTGCTGTCCGGCCCCCACCGGCGCGAAATCTCGGCCGGTTACCGGCTCACCACCAACAACCGCATGGAGCTCCTGGCCGTCATCACCGGCCTCGAAGCCCTGAAACGCGACGGACTCGACGTGACTGTCTATTCCGACTCCAAATACGTGGTGGACGCGGTTCAGAAAGGGTGGATTTACAGCTGGATGCGCAAAGGGTTCGCCGGAAAGAAAAATCCCGACCTGTGGCGCCGCTTCCTGCGCGTTTTCGGACGACACAACGTCCGGTTCATCTGGATCAAAGGCCACGCCGACAACATCGAAAACGAGCGGTGCGACCTGCTCGCCACCACCGCGGCCCGCGGCGAGACGCTGCTCGAAGACGTCGGCTACACGACCGAAGCCTCGGTGCCGGCTCTCGGCGAGACGACCTTTTCCGCATAACCCTCCTCATATCCCCTCCGCCCCCATGCGCAGATTCACCATCGGATATCGCGGCAAACTGCTCTTCATCGTGCTCGGATGCGCGATCGGCGTCGCCTCGCTCGTCTATTCGAACTACCTCGTGGGGCAGCTGCGCGACAAAGAGCGGCACGAAATCCACCTCTGGTCGTTCGCCGTGGGCGAGAGCGTCAAAGCCGCCTCCAACGGCGCGAGGGCTCAGGCGGCGATTCTGAACCGCATCATCAATTTTTCGGAAGACATACCGGTCATCGTCTGCGACGACCACCTGCGGGTACTCCGCTACAGGCTGATCGACCCGGCCGTGATGGCCGACCCCGATCGATTGGCTGACAAGCTCGAAAGCATGCGTTCCGGCGGCCGCGACCCGATCGAGATACCGACGGCACAGGGCACCATCATACGCGTCTTCTACGACGAATCGCCGCTCCTGAAGGCCCTGCAATACTTTCCGTGGGTGCAGCTCAGCATTTTCGCGGTTTTCATCGGCTTCGCTTTCATCGCTTTCCGTTCGTCGAAACTCAGCGAGCAGAACCGGGTCTGGATCGGGATGGCCAAGGAGACGGCTCACCAGCTGGGAACACCGACCAGTTCGCTGCTCGGCTGGCTGGAGTACCTCCGGAGCCAGGAGAACGTGGAACCGTTCGTCGTGGACGAGATGAACAAAGACCTGACGCGGCTGCTCAAAGTGGTGGATCGTTTTTCTAAGATCGGCGCAACGACGAATCTCGCGCCGCGCAACATTTACGAGTTGGTTGCGGCAGCGGTGGCTTATTTTCAGACCCGGATTCCGAAAAACGTGACGCTCAACTTCGCTCCGTGCACCGCTGAGCCGATCCAGGGGATGGCGAACGACGCGCTTTTCGGCTGGGTGGTCGAGAATCTGTTGAAAAACGCGCTCGACGCGCTTCAGGGCAGGGGCTCGATCACGGTACAGCTATCGGTGCGGGACGACCGGTGGATATGCATCGACATCCGGGATACGGGCAAAGGGATGCCGAAAGCGAATTTCAAACGCATCTTCCGACCGGGCTTCACGACCAAGACGCGTGGTTGGGGTCTGGGCCTCTCGCTGAGCAAGCGGATTATCGAGGAGTACCATCATGGCCGCATTTTTGTAGTAGATTCGGAGCCGGACAAAGGCACGACGATGCGGATCATGATCCGCAAACTATGACCGGTCATTATCCCTTCGGTGAATCGCTCAGGCGCGCACCATGAATCGGGCTGTCATTATTAAGGCGCGGACAGAGATTTGTGCCCTCGGCAGCTGGAGGATGCGTTAGCATCCGTCGAAAGTCTTTTTGGTTCTTTTTCTTCAGAAAAAGAACAGTTCCAGCTGGGGCAGTGCTTAGATCGCGCGCCCCGCCTAAAGGAGCGATTCAACTATTTCGGCGGTAGCCGAATATAGATGAATCGCGCAAGGCGCGCGGAAACGCGGCGGAGCGACAGCGGAGCCGCAGTGAGGCTGACACGGGGCAGGGAACTGGGGCGAGCTTTGGGCTATGCTCTTGCGACTCGCAGAGTCGCGCGGGCCGAAGCCTCCGCCCGGGGAGGGACGCACAGCGTCTTCTGTTGCCATTCTTTACCCTAAGCAACCCAGGCTTCGTCCGCTTGAACTGAGAGCGAGTAGCGTGGTTTTCCGAATCTCCGTCCTCGGCGAGAGCGACGCATTAGCGGCGCGGGGGAGGCGCGCCGAGGACGAATGGGCCGTGCTTTTGCGGTTCGTAGAACCGCCGGGCTTGCGCGCTGGGCCGTTCGGCCCACCCCCGGACGCGCAGCCCGAACCCGACAGAATTGGAGCGGCGAATGGGTGCTTTGCTCCTGCGACTCGCAGAGTCGCGCGGGCCGGACGCCTCCCCACGGGAGGCCCGCAACACGCCGCTTGCGCGCCGAGAGTTGCCGTTCCTCCCGGGCGTCCGACCCACCTAGGTTAAAAAAGTAGGGTAGCGGCTGCCGGTTGTTGGGGTAGTTCCAGCCAGCTTTCGAGTGCCGAGCGGCACCGTTTATTCCGAGAGGCAACGCAACTGAAGACCATAGGCACGACCGTCCGCCGGATTGGGTGAGAGCCCTTGTGTTTGAAACCACAAAAGCCGCCCATTAATGCCGCTTACCGCAGACGACCAACTGTAGCCGTAGTTACCCACGCCGATCGCCCCTCCCGCATCGTGGATGCGGTTGCCCGGGGCGGATCCGACACACCGCACTGGCGACAACCCGACCGAATAGAACAAAACCCTGCAAAAAAGAAAGATATGACCAACGTACGGATTCTGTGGGTGGACGACGAGATCGAGCTCCTGAAACCCCACCTCCTGTTTTTGCAGAACAAAGGATACGAAGTCGAAACCAGCAACAACGGCTACGACGCCGTCGAGATGGTGCAGCAGAAACCCTTCGACCTCATCATCCTCGACGAGATGATGCCCGGGATGACCGGACTCGAAACCCTCCCCCGGATCAAGGAACACGCCCCCACGACCCCCGTCGTGATGGTCACCAAATCCGAAGAAGAGAACATCATGGACAAGGCCGTCGGCTCAAAAATCGCCGACTACCTCATCAAGCCCGTCAATCCGAACCAAGTGCTCCTGTCGATCAAGAAAAACGTCCACCAGCAGCAACTCGTTTCCGAAAAAAGCACCGCCGACTACCGTTCCGACTTCGGCAAAATTTCCGTCGCCCTGTCCGGCGCCCGCACCTTCGGCGAATGGACCGACATCTACCGCCGCCTCGTCCAGTGGGACATCGAACTCTCGGAATCCAACGACAGCAGCGTCCGCGAAATCCTCTCCTACCAGTTCAAAGAGGCCAACGACCTCTACGCCCGCTTCGTGCGCGACAACTACCTCGGCTGGTTCGACGACAACGACCCCGAACGGCCCGTGTTGTCGCACACCCTATTGCGCCAGAAACTCTTCCCCGTGGTCGACAAGTCGAAAAAGACCACCTTCCTGCTGATCGACAACTTCCGGTACGACCAGTGGCTGATGATCCGCCCCCTGCTGCACAACTATTTCGACATCGCCGACGAAGAGTTCTACTGCGCCATCCTGCCCACAGCGACGCAATATGCCCGGAACGCCCTATTCGCAGGGCTGACCCCGCTCGCCATCTCGAAACTGATGCCCGACCTCTGGCTCAACGACAACCAGGAGGGAGGCAAAAACCGCTACGAAGAGGAGTTCCTCCGGCGGCAACTCCAGCAGCTCGGCAAACCGTACCGGATGAGTTTCGACAAACTCGTCCGGCCGGAACAGGGGAAAAAACTGCTCGAAAACATCGACCGGCTCTCGACCGCAGACCTCTCGGTAGTCGTCTACAACTTCCTCGACATCCTCTCCCACGCCCGCACCGAAAGCGAAATCATCCGCGAACTGGCCGAAGAGGAGGTTGCTTTCCGGTCGCTCACCCGGTCGTGGTTCGAGCACTCCGACCTGTGGGAAATCATGAAACAACTCTCCGAACGCGGACACACCATCGTCATCACCTCCGACCACGGGACTATTCGTGTGGATAATCCGGTGAAGGTGATCGGCGACCGCGAGACCTCGCCGAACCTGCGTTACAAGAGCGGCCGGAACCTCAATTACGACGCCAAACAGGTCTTCGCCATTACGCGACCCGAGGAGGCCCACCTGCCCAAATCGAACCTCACGTCGACCTATATTTTCGCCTACGACCACGACTTTCTGGTCTACCCGAACAACTTCAACCAGCACGTGCGGTACTACAAAAACACCTTCCAGCACGGCGGGATTTCGATGGAAGAGATGCTGGTGCCCTACATCGTTCTGAACCCGAAATAGCCGTTTTTCACCCCGAAAATCGTATCTTGCGCCCATGAAACGCAATCCCACCACACAGACGATTACGGTCAAAGGTTTGTCGGACTTGCCGGAGGCGGCGGAAGCCGTACTGGCCGAAGCGGCCGCGCGGGGGGCGACGATCATCGCCTTTTACGGCGCGATGGGAGCCGGCAAGACGACGCTGATCAAGGAGATTTGCCGCCAGCGGGGAGTGGACGTTCAGGAGGTGACGAGTCCGTCGTTCGCGATCGTAAACTCGTACCACGCGACTCCTCCGGCGGGTGAGGAAGCGGCGAAAGAGGAGACGGTCTATCATTTCGATTTCTACCGGATTCGGTCGGTGGAAGAGGCCTACGATTTCGGCTACGAGGAGTATTTTTTCAGCGGCGACCTCTGTCTGGTAGAGTGGCCGGAAAAAATCGAGGAGTTATTGCCTGAAGAGGCGATGCGGATCCGTTTGACGGCGATGGACGAAGAGACGCGCGAGCTGGTGTTCGAGTGATTCGCAGAAACCCCGCCCCGGGCTTCCGCGGATATGATGCGAATTATGAAGGCATAGCAAGATATGTCGGCTTCAACGGCTATAGCTGGTCGTCTGCGCCAAGGACAGATGACATTACAGTGCAGTATTTGGCGTTCAGCGCACAGTATCTCTACCCCAGCAACACAAACGGCCGTACTTACGGTTTTCAGTTGCGCTGCCTCTCGGAATAAATGGGGACGCGCGGCACGCGAAAGATGGCCGTCTCTATCCTAAATAATCCGGCAGCCTCAAAATCGCCTGCTTCTCTTACTCCTCCCGTTGTTCTTCGAGCCATTCGGTCGCTGAGCGACGCATACGAATCGTCGCCGTATTGCCGACTTTCACAGGCATAGTCACGATTTTTCGGGCCATCATCATTGCCGAGTCCACTTGCCTCATCCGCAGACAGGCCCGGAAAAGACCGTCGTACGGACGTAAGCGGCCCGGAATCATACGAGCCGCCTGACGATAATAATGTTTGGCACGTTCGACACTGTCGGCAGCCAACCACCGATCGCCCAAGTCCGTATAGAATGCCGCGATCGGCAATCGTTGAGCCTGTCGATCGAGCCACGGCAAGTCGGACGGCGAAAAGTCGCGCATCCGGGCCGAAACCTCTTGCAAACAGACATAACGACTTCTGTCCGTTCTGCCGACTCGATCGATCGCAGACAAGGCAATTCCTCCGCCAATCGCCACCGATAATGCGACCGGCAACGCCACCCGCAAAGCGACCCGCTTCCCCGATACGGCCGGACGGTTCGCACACCGGGCCAATATCGCCCCCAATAGCAACCCGAATGCCGGAAAAGTCAGCGGATAAGAAAACAGGCTGAATACCCCCAAGCCCACCAGCAAGACCCTCCCCTGCCTTTGCGATTCGGTAGCACGGCCACACAGCGCCGCTCCGACGAGCAATAATGCCAACACCCCTCCGACCGCTCCCTGCTCACAGACGATGCCGATCCATTCGTTGAACGGCACACTCACCTGGTCGGCCACCGCAACGAAACGCGACTCGGGATTCCGGGCAAAATAGTCCGCCTGCGCAAACATGTAACGTTCCGGGAAAGTGCCGACTCCATGACCGATACCCGTTTTTTTCGAAATCACATCCGCCGACACACGCCAAATCAGAAGCCGTCCATCCGCCGACTCTTTTTTATAGCGGTACAGAGCAAAGAACCCCAGCACAAAAATGGCCGTCAATGCCCCGAGAACCGTTTTTTTGTATCGGAATCTCCGAGTGAGCAGCATAGAAAAAAGAGCCACCGCAAAACCGACCCACGCCGCCCGGGAATCCGTCAGAAACAGAACGGTGCCGATCGGCAGTCCACCGATCCCGAAAAGTAACGTTCGTATCTTCCGCCCCTCACGCCCGGACTGCTCCATCAGCACCACGGCCGCAAGCATCACGACACACAGCCATCCGCCAAGCGGGCCCGGATTGGGAAACGATCCGGTCAGCCCGTAATACGAGTGTTTCGAAGCAACCAACCCGGCACACTGAGCGAATGCAATCCCGCTTTGGACGACTCCGGAGACGAATATCGCCGGCAGCAATCCTGCCGTTCCCGCCACCCGGCAAAAGCCATAAGCCGCAAGGCCTGCCAGACCGATCGACACCGGATAGGGATCGGTCTCGCCGGGCCCTACGAACGCCACATGCAAAATAAACCATCCGCCACAAAGCCCGACTCCCCCGTCGACCCCGCTCCACCGCCAGCGCGCCCCGGTACAAGCCGCGGTCAGCACAGCCGTCGAGAGGAGCCCCAGCGCAACACCGGTCAGCAGAATCCGCTCCGACGTAACAGCCCCGCTCGCACCGGTGTCGAGCAGCGGCCAACAGACGAGCAGCACACCGAACAAGATTTGCCATACGGCAGAGATGTGTGAACCGTGAATCATAAGAATATCCGAAGATACAAAAATCCCCGGCACGATTCGCACAAGAGATGGATCCGGATTTCACTACGAACCGTGCCGGGGAAAGTGCTTACTTTTTTATCACTGTCTTAACTCAAACATATAAATGTCTTTGACGATGTAGTTTTTTAATTGTTCGTAAAGTTTAGATCCTAAAGCAGTACCCTCCGAATCTCGTAACCGTCTCAAACTATCTGCTTTTTGGAAATATGGAGAAGCAAATACTACGGAAATTCCATAACAAGGCTCATGACGCAGGCCTTTTAGATCAAACTCATCTTCCGTATCTAAATATAGACTTACCCCTCTTACTAACAATTTCTCTTCTTCTTTTGTCGGCCAAATACCTGTATCCTTAAAGGTCAATTGATTAACCGTCATTTGCGATGTCCATTCATCCATTACTTTAGAAAACGGTTGTCCGATAAACTCCGCTTTGCGGTCGTCGAACGTTTTCCGCAGATAGAGCACCGTATCGCCACCGCATTCGGCCAAGGTTACTTTTTGCTGAGCTTGAACGGCTGTTATCGCGAATATCGACAACAACAGCAAAATCAATCGTTTCATAATCCGAAGATACAAAAATCCCCGGCACGGTTCGCACAAGAGATGGATCCGGGTTTCACTGCGAACCGTGCCGGAGAAAAGGTGAATGAAACGACTTAAACTATGGGCGAGGTTTCATAAAGCGTTTAATATCTACTTTTTGAACCGATCCTTGGATAAAAGTCAGATGACCGATTTTTTGTTCAATCTCCGGCGTCCAACAGTGAACCTGCTGAACCCCCAAGCTTAAAAAGTAGTTGTATAATTCCGACTCATAATCTTTACTTAACAGTTCATCAAAAGTGAGTCCGATCCCATCGATGACCTTCCCCTCGTCGGCAAAACGCTGCAATTCCTCATGGGTATAAGGGAAACAAAAAAATGCAACAATTCCAAGCCCCTGATTCAAAGAAACATAATGAGGAACAAATGTCCGTATCGGCATTTTTGGATCCAAAGCTTTAAGGAATCTGGAAAGCGGCTGTTTATAAAAAAGATCGTCCGCGCCTCCGTCGAAGTTCTGCGTCAGATACGCTACCGTATCTCCGGCGTACTTACAGAACGGATATAACGGATGCGAAATCACGACTTTTCCTTGTCCCATCGCCCTCCCGACACAAAAAACAAAAAACGAAAAAACAAAAATGATTAGGTACCTGTGTTTCATGACTCAAATTTATTGACAAGTTACACGAATGATGGTATTACCATGAATGGTTGTCTCTTGCTGTTTGAAATCACCGTTTTCGTATTTTAAAATACGGACTCCCGTATTGTACTTGCTTAGTAAATAGCTTAGAGCATAAGCATACGACTCGTCCATTGACTGATCGGCTTTATATATCTCGGTGAAAAGGTCTTGCACCTCCAGTTCCATTTGATTTTTAAACTGATCATTCAACGTACCGATAAATGTATTGGCTGCGGCCTGGTCTTCTATGTAAAGCGCATAAATAATTGGAGGAACTCCTACTTCTTGCTGTACCGCAACGATAGAAATATGAGTTTTACCGTTTGTCCATTGATTTTCTTTCATGAGACTCCTTACATCTGTCATAGAGTGGGGCATTCCAGTAGCCGGATGAGTATGAAATGTGGCCACCGAATTGACATATGAACCATATGTAATAGGAATACCTACACTGGTAGGACTTCCCGACCTTACGGTTCCCAATGTATAAGTTCTTGTTTGTGAATCATAATCCAACGCTACACCCCACTCTACATTATCATTAATGTGAGCATTAATGAAACTTTGTAATCCGGCATTGTTAAATACTCGATACATCGCTTGAACCGAAGCAGCATTCTCACCGGCTGACAGGGCACAATCTATCCTTTGAATCGGAGGGATGTCCCGGACTATCGGGCTGATATTTCCTCCGCCGCCACCGCCGTTACCACCACCTCCCCCACCCGGAGGAACAGGCGGTTCTTCTTTCCCTCCACCTTCATTACCGATCGTTTTGCAATAACAGCCCGCCCCACTCTCTCTACAATAACATTCTCGCATCCCACATTGCCGACATGCCTGAACAATTACTTCTTCCGACTCCAGAGTCAATTTATACATGGCAGGAGTCCCTCCATAAATTTGAGCCTCGGGCAACATACGGAACAACGCTTCCGCCAAAGACAAATTACCTTCCGGATCGTAAGCCTGATCTATCCGAACTCCATCACGGTATTGATCTATATTTACAAAACGTCCTCCCAAAGTATGATAAATCACAATCCCCGAAAAATCCGCTTTCGTTCCTACATTAACAAACTTTTGCCCATAATTCCGATGATGGGAATAATAATCCGGAGTAGGGATCAGGGTAGCGATATAAGCATACATTCCCTTCCATTGCTGATGGTCATGCCAGCGGTTCACCACCAGTTTCTGGGTAATGTCCACCATCTGTCGGAGGGTATCTCCCGTTTCCGTCTTCCGATGGAACACCGCCGTGAAGATGAAGTGCGGGTCGATCGGCACATCGGCACCGTCCATCTCGCGATTGGCACCGATCCGAGCCTTGTTCCACAGCGGCGTGAAATCGCCTGGCAACATCCCCACCGGACGGTCTCCCGACGCCCGGGTCATTGTCGGCAGGCTCTGCGCATACTGCCATTCGAAAAAGTCCTGCGCCTCGCCGACCGTCAGAGTCGGTTTGACAGCATCGGGGTCATCCGCCCCGAAGCGTTCATGTCGGCAGGCCCAGACCAGGACACCCGCAACCATCACCGACATTCCGTACAAAAGTAGTTTGTGCTTCATACTGCGATAAATTTAGCCAATAGATCCATCCATTCGCATAGTTGACTCAAAACACGAAATAAATATAATAATAAAAAGCACACGAAAAAGCATCCGGCTGATTTTAAAATAACGAAACATAATACATGCAATATCCATTAAATATTGTATACAAGAATATTTTTGACGGATATGCAAATTACAAAAACCGGAAACCCCGACCGCCCGAAGGCGGAAAGAGTTTCCGGTTTGAAAGATCAGGTATTCTTTGACCGAAATACCATACAAAAGGAGACCGCCCCCGATTACTCCGCCACCAGCGCCGCCTCCGCCTGTAGAAAGCGGTCGAAAGCGAACCGCTCCAACACCGCCGCCATCAAAGCATCCACCCGATCCAGGCACAAGTTTCCGATGCTCCCCGCATGCGTGTGGTGCACCTCCCGCAACGGGCTGTACGTCCCGTTTTCGATCTCCAACCCCACCTGCCGATACGCCTCCCGAAACGGAACCCCGCTCAAAACCAGCCGGTTGACCACCTCGACACTGAACAGATAATCATACTTCGGATCGTTCAGGATATCGTGTTTCACTTCAATATGCTGCAACATGTAATCCGCCATCTCGACACATTCCTTGAGCGTCCGAATCGCCGGGAAAAGCACCTCCTTCAGCAGCTGCAAATCCCGGAAATAGCCCGTCGGCAGGTTGGTCGTCATCAGTGCGATCTCGTTCGGCAAAGCCATCAGCCGGTTGCACTTGCTGCGCATCACCTCCCACACGTCCGGATTCTTCTTATGCGGCATGATGCTCGACCCCGTGGTCAGCTCCGGCGGATAGACGATAAATCCGAAATTCTGGCACAAGAACAGGCAGTTGTCCGTCGCCAGTTTATTGAGCGTTGCCGCCACCGCCGACATCGCCTGCGCCAGCAGGCGTTCCGTCTTGCCGCGCCCCATCTGGGCATAGACCACATTGTGGCTCATCGTGTCGAACCCCAGCAGGCGCGTCGTCATCTCGCGGTCGAGCGGGAACGACGACCCGTAGCCCGCCGCCGACCCCAACGGATTTTTGTTGCACACCCGATAAGCCGCCTCCATCATCGTCAGGTCGTCCACCAGCCCCTCGGCAAAAGCGCCGAACCACAGGCCGAAGCTCGACGGCATCGCGATCTGGAGATGGGTATAGCCCGGCATCAAGACCTCCCTGTGCTGTTCGGCCAGCCGCTGGAGCATGCGGAAGAGCCGTTCGACCCCACCGACGATCTCATAAATCTCGCGCCGCAGGTAAATCCGCAGATCGACCAGCACCTGGTCGTTGCGCGAACGGCCGCTGTGAATCTTCTTGCCCGTCTCGCCGATCCGCCGCGTAAGCAGCAATTCGACCTGCGAGTGGATATCCTCGACATCCTCCTCGATCCGGAAATCCCCCTGCTCCACCGTCCGGTAGATGGCTTTCAATTCGCGCTGCACGTCTGCCAGCTCGTCCTGCGCCAACAGCCCGATCGTCGCCAGCATCCGCGTGTGGGCCAGCGAGCCGAGCAGGTCGGCGCGCGCCAAAGAGAGATCCATTTCGCGGTCGAGACCGACGGTAAATCGGTCTACTTCCGCCGTATCGGTGCCGTTTTTCTGCCAAAGTTTCATTTCCGGAAAGTTCAATAAGTTTCGTTCGGTACAAAAATACGATTTTCCCGCGGACTTGGGGGCACCGAACACCGTCACGACAGAAAACAAGGCGGACTCTCCTCGGTGAAGGAGAGTCCGCCCGTTCGATCCGCCATCCGGCACCCGCCGTCAGGCAAACAGCTCTTCGACCGCCCGCACCACCTGCTCCTTGTCCGCATCTAACGGAAAAACACGGTGCGGCCGCAGGTTCCAGACCCGATTTCCCCGCTCGCGCCGGAAACGCTCTTCGCCCCCGCCCGTCACATTGAGCATCACGATCTTGTCGCGTTCCACCCGCCCTTCGCGCACCGCCCGGATCAGCGTGGCCAGCGCTACCCCCGCCGCCGAATAGATATCCACCCCTTCGAGCTCCTCGAACAGCCGCCGCGCCTCGCGCGCCTCCTCGTTGGTCGCCACCAGCACATCGCCGTCCGTCGCCACCAGCGCGTCGTACAGCCCCCCGTGCAAACTGTACGGCGGCTTCCGGTTCGAGAGCACCTTGGCGTCGATCGCCTCGGCATCGGCCCGCGCCTGATCCGCGTCGTAAGGCAGCATCTCGCGCGAGCCCGCCCGCCAGGCATCGTACATCGGCGTGAACGGCGCATTCTGCGACACCATCAGTCGCATCAGCTTGTTCCCGAACCGCCCGTCCTCGATCAGCCTCAAGTTGGCCTCCCACGCCGCAATCGCCCCCGTTCCGCTCCCCACAGCCTGGAAATAGTAGTCCGGAATCTCGCCGATGGCCGTCGCCGCCGACAGCACGGTCGTCCCCATCCCGTCCCTCCGCGCCACATTCTTCGCCCCCCCCTCGGCATAGCACCGCGGCGACGAGAGCGCCAGATTGCTCAGGTGAATCGCATCGAAATAGTCGCCCCCGCAGCACGGCGCGATGAGTTTGACGCACGGATCGAGCGGCTCCTCGAACCACAGCGCGCCGACATTGTCCTCCGGCACCGAGAGCAGCAGCGGAATCCGGTTGTCCGAGCACACCTTGGCGAAAGCCCGCGCCGTATTGCCCGCCGAAGCGACCACCAGCACGCGCTCCTCGCCCTCCGCCCGCCGGGCGCAGACGTTGTAAGCCTCCGTCTCCTTGAACGAGCAGGTGGTCATCCGCGCCCCCACCTCCGGGAAGTAACCGCTGAAAGTGATATAGAGATTCTCCAGCCCCAAATACTCGGCCAGCTTCCGGCTCTTATAGGTCACCGGCGCATGGCTTCCGCGCAGCGTCCGCCGGATAGGCAGCCAGTCGCAAAAGCGATAGATGCCGTAAGCGTCGTCCCGCACGTTGAGCTGCCGCTCCGCATAGCGGGCCCGCACCAGCGACGGTTCGCCACACTCCGGATCGTCGAGCGTCCAGCCCTCGTCCTCGAATTCGCGGCCCGAGGCCACACAGGTCAGTGTATAACGGGTAGGTGTAAATCGTTCCATGTCTGTCGTACTTGTTTTTCGACCGGGCCTCCGCCGCCCCGAAGCGGCAATCCCCGTATCATCTGCAAAAATAGACAAAAGCCGCCCCCCGGCCGTGGGTATTTATACCTAAATCGCCCGCGGCCGGCCTCGCCGAAGTCCCGCCCCACGCACCGCGACGGGAAAAATCCTATCTTTATCCTCTGATATGGTACTTCTCGTCTTACTCGTCATCTCAATCGTCCTCCAGATCTTCGCCGCCGGCGTGGCCGTGCGTCTGACCCAGCGGACGAAATTCAACTCCTCGTGGATCCTGATCACCATCGCCCTGGTGCTGATGTGCGTGATGCGTTTCGACGAGTTCGCCCGACAGCTCTCCGCACTGACCGACGGACGGACCAGTATCATCGTGATGCGCGAGGAGTACTACGTCTGGGTCGGCATCGCGACCTCGCTCTGTTTCGCCGTCGGGGTTTTCATGGTGAAAAAGATCCTGAACTACATCGCCCTGCGCGAGGAGCAGCGGCGGAACAGCGAGAAACGGCTCCTGAGCGCCGTGATCCGGGCCGAGGAGAACCAGCGGCAGATCATCTCGAAAGAGCTGCACGACGGCCTGGGCCCCCTGCTTTCGTCCGTCCGGATGAGCGTCTCGGCCCTCCTGCAACAGCCGCTCGACGCGACCCAAAAGGAGATTCTGACCAACACCGAGTATGTGGTCAACGAGGCGGTCAAGAGCCTGACCGAGATATCGAACAACCTCAGTCCCCACATTCTGGACAACTTCGGCGTGGCACGGGCGATCCACACCTTCGTTCACAAGCTCCAGCCGATGTGCCCCGCCACGCGGATCGTTCTCCGCACCGAAGGCATGCGCGATCTCCGTTTCGAACGCGACCGCGAGGTGATTCTCTACCGGGTGGTGTGCGAGCTGATCAACAACGCCCTGAAGCACGCCGGCGCCGCGAACCTGACGATCGACATGCAGGCCGACGGCGACCGAATTTCCGTGCGAGTGGCCGACGACGGCTGCGGGTTCGACCCCGAGACCGAACCGACCGGCATGGGGCTGTCGAACATCGCCTCGCGGATCAGTTCGATCCACGGCGAGCTGACCCTCGACAGCCGACCGGGAGGCGGCGGCACTCGGGTCTCGATCCGCATCGCCACCCGATAGCGACAGTGTCCAGAAAATAGACACCCGATGTCTAAAAATTAGACACTTTCGGCCTATTCCTGTTTTTATAGTAATCTGAATATCAATCAATAAACCGCTTTGGTATTCGAATTGGAGGGTGATTCGACCGAATCACCCTCCAATCTTTTCCGTATGCTCCGCAACTACCTCCTGCTGACCCTCCGCCGCATCGAGCGACACAAACTCTTCTCCGCGGTCGATCTGCTATCGCTCGCCGTGGGGATGTCCGTCGCGCTTCTGATCCTCAACTACGTCGTTTTCGAACGGAGCTACGACTCGATGCACCCCGAAGGGGAACGGCTCTACCGGGTCGAAGCGCAGTTCTACGAAGGCAACACCCTGACCGACGACTGGGCCACCTCCTCCTACGGCTACGGCCCCGCCATGAAGCGGCACATTCCGGGCATCGAGGAGTTTGCGCGATTCGACATCCACGGCACCGAACAGATCGTCCGCCACGGCGACCGTCAGTACCGCGAAAACAGCGTCACGGCGGTCGATCCGTCGTTCTTCGACCTCTTCGGCTTCCGCCTCCGGGAGGGCGATCCGGCCACAGCCTTAGCGGGGCCGAACCGGGTGGTCATCACCCCCTACGCCGCCGCCAAATACTTTCCGGGCGAAGACCCTATGGGTCAGACGCTGCGTTTCCACTCGTCGGAAGGCGAACTGAACTGCGAAGTGACGGGCATTCTGGAGGAGATGCCGCGCAACTCGCAACTGCAATTCGACTTCTTCCTCTCGTGGCAGACCCTGCCCGTCTGGCTGGACGAATTCTGGTACCGGCACGAGGTCTACACCTATGTCCGACTGGCTCCGGGCGTCGATCCGCGGGCGGTGGAGGAGGCCTTCCCCGCGATGGCGGAACGCTATAAAACCGACGAGGCCTTGCGGAACAAGACCTGGGGCGTGTCGCTGAATCCGGCGGCCGACGTCCACCTGACCCCGTGGAAGAAATACGAACGCGAGGCCAAAGGGAGTCGGGCGGCCGTGACGACCCTGACCCTCGTCGCGCTGGCGATTCTGGCCATCGCGTGGATCAACTACATCAACATGGCCACCGCCCGGTCGCTGGAGCGGGCCCGCGAAGTGGGCATCCGGAAAGTCTCGGGCGGCACCCGCCGACAGTTGATCGGCCAGTTCCTGCTGGAGTCGGCCGTCATCAATTCGGCAGCCCTGCTGCTGGCCGCAGGGGCCGTATCTCTCTTCGGGCCGTGGTTCGACCGGCTGATCGGCCACGAAATCGGATTCGTGATGCTTGACCGGCCCGTGTTCTGGATCGCCGCCGGAGGCATCTTTCTGCTCGGCGTGCTGCTGTCGGGCGCCTATCCGGCCTTCGTTATCTCGAACGTCCGACCGGCCACGATCCTGAAAGGCAAATACATCGGCACCGGTCGGGCGGGCGCCGTGCGCCGCTGCCTGACCGTGTTGCAGTTCACCGCCTCGCTGGTGCTGATCGCGAGCACCTTCACCGTAGACCGCCAGCTGGCCTACATGCGGGCCCAACCGTTAGGGGTGGAGACCCAACGCATCTTCGCCATCCGCTATCCGGGCTCGATGTCCGACCTGCCGGAGCGGATGCAGGCCTACAAACGGGCCCTGGAGGAGCGGAAAGAGGTGGAGCGGGTGACCCTCTCGAACGCCGTGCCGGGGATGGAGGTGGCGACCTTCCTCTCGAACCGGCTGACGAGCGACGTGACGAAACAGAACCGGCTGTACGAGATGCTGGTGGCGGACGAGGACTATATCGCGACCTACGGACTGGCGGTGGTGGCCGGACGAGGCTTCGGCGCGGAGTTCACGGGCGACGAAGACCGGATGGTCGTCAACGAAGCGGCCGTCCGGGCGCTGGGATTCGCCACGCCGGACGAGGCGGTGGGAAAGTTCGTGACGGTCGAAACCCGCGAAGACCGGCCGATGGAGATCGTCGGCGTAGTAAAAGATTATCACCAGCAGGGGCTGCGGAACGGCTATACGCCGATCATGCTGATCCGCGAGAGTGCATTGGGGTGGCTGCCTCAGAAGTTCGTTTCGGTGAAATTCGCCGAAAACGCCCCGATCGACGAACTGCTCCGGACGGCAGAGACGGAGTGGCAGCGTTTCTTTTCGGAATCGACCTTCGACCGCTTCTTCATCGACCGGTTCTACGACGCCCAATATCAGGAGGAGAGCCGTTTCGGACGGGTTTTCGCCCTGTTTTCCGGGCTGGCACTCTTCGTGGCCGTGGTGGGGCTGTGGGTGATGGTGCTCTTCTCGACCAACCACCGGCGCAAGGAGTTAGGCGTGCGCAAGGTGTTCGGCGCGACGGGGCTCGACCTCTTCCGATCGTTGTCGGCCGAATTCGTCTGGCTGATAGCGGCGGCCGTGGCGATCGGCATCCCGCTGGCGTGGTATGCCATGCAGAGCTGGCTGGCGCGCTATCCGTTCCGGATCGGGACGAACGGGTGGCTCTTCGTCGTGCCGGTGGGGATACTGGCTGCCGTGACGCTGGCGACGGTGGGCAGCCGGATTCTGATCACGCTGCGCGCCAACCCGATCCGGTCGCTGAAAACGGAATAACACCCTGCATCGATTCGTCTGTTTTAACCTTACAAACCTTATGAAAAGCATCCTGAAAACCGGCTTCCACGCAGTCGTTCTACTCATCGGGCTCCTCGGCACAGCCGCGGCCCAGGAGGCACCGCAGACACGCACCCTGACCTGTTTCGAGGGCGAGTCGATTCACGAGATTTTTCTGGCCGGGAATTTCGACGTGGAGATTCGGCAGGGCAGCCCGACGGGAGTCCTGTTGGAGATTCCGGCCGACATCCCGACCTGTCCGACCGCCCGGGACGAAGAGCGGGGAACTTTCATCTCATCCGAAAATATGGGAGAAAACCTGTCGGACACCCTGCGTTATTCGTTGAAACAGGGAATCCTACGGCTTTACAACACCCGCCGCGTTCAGCTAAACAAAAAGAGCTTCGTCAGGCATGCGAAATCCGGTTTCCGGGCCCGGGCCGTCATTACGGTCAATGACTTGCGCAAGCTGAGCGCTGCCGGCGACGGACAGATCCGGCTGGGGACGATACAGTTCCAAAATGCCGAATTCATCTGCTTCAACCGGACGGAGGTGACCGGCGCCGATCTGCGAGCCACCGGCAGACTCTCGATTTCGGTTTTCAACCGCGCGAAATTCGAGGGGGACATATCGAACACTCCGGCGGTCAGCCTAAGTGTTTTCAACAACGGAGAGGCGAATATCCGCGTCAGCCATGTCGACCGTCTGGAGGGCACGGCGTTCAACACAGGCAAGATTTATGCGGCGGGCGAAGTCCGCAGCCTGACTCATCGGTCGTATAACAACGGGCTCTTCGACGTGACGCAGCTGACCGTGAAATCCTCTTTGACGAACGACGAAGCGGCCGTAACGACGGAGCCGAATCCCTCTCTGCTGCTCGTATCGACGGGAGCACGGTGCGTCATCGGCGACGAGCCCCGGGTCGTGACGGCGGTGCAGGGAGGCATTCAACTGCGACAACCGGGGCCGGATGACACGACGGTTCCGGCGGCGCAGAAACAACGCGTGATCATGCTGGAAAAAGGGGCGAAAATCCGCATACAGGGCGGTACGTATCGGGTGACGGAAGAGAGGGGTATGATCGTCCTGCACAAAGAGGCCTGACCGCCCCGGGCTTCCGCGACACGGGTATCGACGGACGATTGGACGATCCGGTGGACGTCGGCAACTACGGGTTCAGCTGGTCTTCCGACACGAGCGGCATCTACAGTTTGAATTTGAATTTCAGTTCACAGCTCTTTTACACCAGCCACTCGGACTACCGCGCCTACGGTTTTCAATTGCGGTGCCTCTCGGAATAAACGGTGCCGAGCGGCACCCGAAAGATGGCTGGAACTACCTTAACAACCGGAACCCTCTTCCCTGTTTACGTTTTGAACTGATTCCTGCGGCTCGCAGAGCCGCGCGGGCCGGACGCCTCCCCCTCGGGAGGCCCGCAACGTTCGCATGCTCACTGCGAGCTCCCGGGCGTCCGACCCGATCAATTCCAGCCTAATGCACCATCCCAACTTCTGTCGGGTTCGGCCTGTCGCCCATCCCTCCGAAGCCGCTACGCGCCTGGGCGACAAGGCCGGCGCCCCAAAGGGTCGCAGAAGCTCAGCCCATTTATCACCCCCATTCTGCGAAGTTCGTCCTCGGCGCGCTATCCGTTCTTAGCCTAAGTTCGCCGCCAGCGGAGAGTGCAACGAGCCCCGACGAGTTGCAGTCCGCCGCGTGGGGTGGCGGCGAACTGCGCGACCCAAAGGGTCGCAGATGCTCGGCCAATAGTTCAGCCCAATCCACCGCCCGAAGAACAAGCAAAGACCAAAGCTCGCCCCAGTTTTCCGCCCCGTGTCGGCCTCACTGCGGCTCCGCTACCGCTCCGCCACATTCCCGTCGCCCGCTGGGATTTCATCTCGATTTTGCTGTCGCAAAATGAGCGAAATCCCTCTTTAAGCGGGCGGGCGACGGATTTTTTGCGCGCCGTTCTTTGTTCGCGCGCCTTGGGAAATCTTGTCAAAACACGCAAGCGAGTTTTGACGATTTCCCTTTTAAGGCGTGGCGCGCGGCTTAGTTTGAGGGTACCGTTCTTTTTCTGAAGAAAAAGAACCAAAAAGACTTTAGACGGATGCTTCGCATCCTCAAGCTGCCGGAGGCCCAAATCTTTGTTCGCGCGCAGGCCCCAATTCTCTCGCGCTCCGCCGCACACCTCGACCGGCAATCCCCCTCCGCTTGCCACGGCCCTAAACAAAGAATTTTACCTCTCCCGAAGCGGCATTTCATAAAATATCCCTATATTTGGTATTCATAACGATTCTCAAAAAACCACATACCATGAAGCAATTAGCAGTAGGCATCGACATCGGGGGGACGAATTCCGTTTACGGCCTGGTAGACCGCGACGGAAACATGTACGGCGAAGGCGTCGTACCCACCAAGAAATTCCCCGATTTCGACCAGTATCTGGAAGAGCTCTACATCGGCATCCAGAGCCTGATGAAAAACCTCGACGGCGAGTTCGAAATCATCGGGATCGGGATCGGAGCGCCGAATGCCAACTACTACAACGGAACCATCGAATATGCCGCCAACCTGATCTGGGAAGGCGTCATCCCGTTCGTCGAAAAGATGAAACGATACTACCCGACCATTCCGGTGCTGATTACCAACGACGCCAACGCAGCCGCCATCGGCGAGATGGTTTACGGGGCGGCGAAAGGGATGAAAGACTTTATCGTCGTGACCTTGGGGACGGGCCTCGGGAGCGGCTTCGTGGCCAACGGACAGTTAGTGTACGGACACGACAGTTTTGCCGGGGAACTCGGGCACGTGATCGTCAACAAGACCGCTAGCGCGCGGGTGTGCGGATGCGGGAGGAAGGGGTGCCTGGAAACCTATGTGTCGGCGACGGGGATTAAGCGGACGGCGTTCAAACTGCTGGCCGACCACATCGAAGACAGCGAATTCCGAAACATCAGCTACAACGACCTGACCGCCGAGATGATTACCAAGGCGGCGCTCAATGGAGACAGGCTCGCTATCGAGGCGTATGAATATACGGGGATGATTCTGGGACAGGCCTTGGCGGATGCGGTGACCATCACCTCGCCGGAAGCGATCTTCCTTTTCGGCGGGTTGGCGAAGGCAGGCAAATACATCTTCGAGCCGACCAAGAAGTACATGGAGATGCACATGCTCTCGAACTTCAGGAATAAGGTAAAACTGTTGCCGTCGGGGATCGACGGAAAGAACGCGGCGGTGCTGGGAGCTTCGGCCTTGATTTGGCAACAGCTGGAACGGGAATAGAAGAACACCTATCTGTTATTCTAAAGTACAGGGGGCTATGCTGTCGAAGCATAGCCCCCTGTACTTTTATTCCGCCGTCATCCCGGCAATCGTACGCTTATAGAGTTCCCACATCTTCGCATTGCCCACCGGAGACCCCACGAGCATCACCCGATTCGCACTGTCCAGCAGAAAGGTCTGAAACACCGGATTTTTTGGCAATTCCGGGTTCGAAATCTCGAACTCGTTCGCCCGATCATAAAAAACCGGATGGACAAACCGCATCCCGTAGAGCGTCATCTCCAACTCCCGTTCCGTCGTGTGGGCCGGATTCAGGATGAAAACGAACCGCACCGCGCTATCCTCCGCCAGCTCTTCGATCATCGGCCGCCACTGCATCAGCTCCTTGAGTTTGCACGGCGTGCACCCCTCGGCGCTGTAATAGACCAGCACCTTCGCCACCCCCGCCGTATCGCCCGGACTCAAGAGCGTATCCCGACCGTCGGCCCTCGCCGCCATATCGGCCGGAATCTCCAGCCGCATCCCGACCCACCGCCGGATATCCTCCGCCGTCCCGTCA
The DNA here is from genome assembly GCF_056799795.1 of Rikenella sp. Lineage (NCBI taxonomy): Bacteria > Pseudomonadati > Bacteroidota > Bacteroidia > Bacteroidales > Rikenellaceae > Rikenella > Rikenella sp. The sequence continues at coordinate 9,691 of NZ_JBQIQO010000002.1, read as the reverse complement.
CCCGCCCTGCCGCAAGCCACCAACCCGGCAGCCCACAAGGCCAGCCCTAAAACGTTAATCTTCCACATCATAAATGACTAATATCGGATTTTCCAGCTCCCCATTCGCCTGCAACAACGAATCCATCTGAGGCGTCACCTTCATCCGCCCCATCCCCGCCAGCGCCTGCACCCGCTCCGGTATCAGCTGAAGCACCAGCCGACGGCTCTGATACTCCATCGGCACATAGCTCCAGAGCTGCCCCTCGATCCCATCTCCCACCGCTATCGACTCCACCTTCCGGGCCCTCCCGTCCGCTAAATCGATCAGGAAATAGTCACCGAACGTCCCGATCAACAAGCAGTTACCCACCTGACACGGTCGCGCCGCGTGGAAAACAACCCCCTCCTTGCTCGCCTTCAGAATCACATCGTAGTCGTCCAGTCCCTCCGTGTATCCCGCCGGCATGTTCCCCGGCCCGAAATCGAGCCGACAGACCGCCCGCGGCTCCCCGTTCGTCCGATCGACGCGATAGACCCGGTTGTCGAACGGCCGGCTGATCCACAGCACGCCGCTGTCCGCCGCCGTCAGAATCGCTCCCGCCGTCACCGCCGCCGGCCACTCCTTGAACGGCAGAAAATCCGCCCCGTCCGTCCCGTCTTCCGTCAGCCGGGCGACCGTATACCCCGAAGTCCCCCGGTTTGCGGGCATCACGCCATAGACCCTGCCATCGGCACCCCCATACCCGATCCCCTCCAAGAAGCAATACCGACGCGCCACAGGCCGTTCTCCGAGAAAATCTCCGACCCGGTCGTAATACATCAGTTTGTTCGGCTGGTCGGCATAGAGCACCAGCGTATCCCCGGCCAACGCCACGCCGCTCAGCTGCACATACTCCCGCGGCCCTTTGCCGACCTGCCCCACCTGACGGATAAACTGTCCGGTGGTATCGAACAGATAGACGTAATTCTGTTTCCGGTCGAAAATCACATACCGGTCGCGCCAATCGAGCAACTGGCTGATACTGCCCAGCATTCTCCCGCGCAGCGTGACATACGAGGGATTCCGAAACAGTCGTCCGGCGACCGTATCGGCCAAGGGCGCTTCGTCCATCGACAACCGAACCGTGGGCACCTGCGCATCATCGGCATCCGACGCACTCCGACCGCAACCTACCATCCCTATGACAAAAGAAACAGCTACGAATAAACAATTAAGAATCCGCATAATACAGCATAAATTTTGATTGGAAGGAAACATTACTATTCCCTTCCAATCTTTTTAGAATTTAGCAGCAGCTCAAGAAACCATCACCACCACATGTACATGTAACTTGTACAGCTCCCCCACCAAGATCGACTCCGTGTTTATTAACAAACTCATAGCCATCTTCCAAATCTTTTCCCAACGCCATTGCTTCGATATTGGAAAGAGTCAGATCAGAACTGTTGGCATTCTCAGCAGAAAAATGAACCGCAGAGAACACGCCAGCGCTTAAAAAAAGCGTACCAATTGCCGTTATGAAAATGTGTTTCTTTTTCATGACTTTAATTTTTTAAAAGTTTTAAGAAATGATCCGACGTCAAAATCAATTCAAAGGCAAATATAAAATAAAACACACACAAAACAATAAGAGTCGCATTCGTTTTCACTGAAACGTTTAAGAACAAACAACAAACCCTTAAAGTGTTTAATTTTTAACATCCCCACACCATCCTAATATTATAACAAACCGCCCAAACCTACTAAAGTATTAAAACACTATATTTGTATTTTGTCCTGCACAAAACAAACGCGTCACAGAAGCGCATGTATATAAATCATTTGAGATGAGACAACCGAAACGATATTTAGTGACCTCCGCCCTGCCCTACGCCAACGGACCCGTACATATCGGCCACCTCGCCGGCGTTTACGTACCCTCCGACATCTACGTCCGGTACCTTCGCGGACGCGGCGAAGAGGCCATCTCCATCTGCGGCTCCGACGAACACGGCGTGCCCATCACCATCAAAGCCAAGAAAGAGGGCGTGACCCCTCAGGACGTCGTGGACAAATACCACGGGATTATCAAAGACGCCTTCAAACGGTTCGGGATCAGCTTCGACATCTACTCCAGAACCAGCAGCCCGGCCCACGCCCGCACCGCCTCGGACTTTTTCCGGAAGCTGTACGACCAGGGCGACTTTATCGAGCAGACCACCGAGCAATACTACGACCCCGAAGCCCGGCAATTCTTGGCCGACCGGTACATCACCGGCACCTGTCCCAAGTGTCAGAGCGAAGGCGCATACGGCGACCAGTGCGAGAAGTGCGGTTCGACCCTCTCGCCGACCGAGCTCATCGACCCGAAATCTGCGATTACCGGAGCCACGCCGGTGCTGCGGGAGACCAAGCACTGGTTCCTGCCGTTGGATCGATACGAAGCATTTTTGCGGCAGTGGATTTTGGAGCAGCACGCCGCAGCCGGCGAGGGAGAGACCTGGAAAACAAACGTCTACGGCCAGTGCAAGAGTTGGCTGGACGGAGGGCTGCTGCCTCGCGCCGTGAGCCGCGACTTGGACTGGGGGATACCCGTGCCGGTCGAAGGGGCGGAGGGAAAGGTTCTCTATGTGTGGTTCGACGCGCCGATAGGCTATATCTCGGCCACGAAGGAGCTGTTCGAGAACCGTGGCGATGCGGAGGGGTGGAAACCTTATTGGCAGGATGAAGATACCAAACTGGTGCACTTTATCGGCAAAGACAACATCGTCTTCCACTGCATCGTCTTCCCGTCGATGCTCAAGGCGCACGGCGAATTTATCCTGCCGGAAAACGTCCCCGCCAACGAATTCCTGAACCTCGAGAACGACAAAATCTCCACCTCGCGGAACTGGGCGGTGTGGCTGCACGAGTACCTCGACGAGTTCCCGGGGAAAGAGGATGTCTTGCGGTACGTCCTCTGCGCCAATGCGCCCGAGACCAAAGACAACGACTTCACCTGGCGCGACTTCCAGGCTCGGAACAACAATGAGTTGGTGGCGATTTTCGGCAATTTCGTGAACCGGGCACTGGTCTTGACCCACAAATATTTCGGCGGGTGCGTCCCGGCGATCGACCCGGCGACCGGACTGACCGACTACGACCGGGAGATCGTAGCACAACTGCCCGTGTTCAAGGAGGCCATCGAACAGAATATCGAGAATTATCGGTTCCGCGAGGCGTTGAAGGAGATGATGAACCTCGCGCGGCTGGGGAACAAGTATCTGGCGGATACGGAGCCGTGGAAAGTCGTCAAAACAGACGAAGCGCGCGTAGCGACCATCCTGAACATCGCCTTGCAGATCACCGCATCGCTGGCGATCGCCGCCGAACCGTTCCTGCCGTTCACGGCGGTCAAGTTGCGCGAGATGTTGCGCCTGCCGGCTTCGGAATTGAAGTGGGACAACATCGGCTGCCTGACTCTCCTGGAGCCGGGACACGAGTTGGGCCAAGCGGAACTGCTGTTCGAGAAGATCGAGGACGCGGTAGTCGAGGCACAGTTGGCCAAACTCGCCGCTACCAAAGCTGCGAATGCAGCGGCCAATGCGACGGTCGCTCCGGCGAAGGAAGAGACGGTACAGTTCGACGATTTCGCGAAAATGGACATCCGCGTCTCGAAAGTCATCGCAGCCGAACCGGTGCCGAAGACCAAAAAGTTGCTGAAACTGACGGTAGATACGGGATTGGATACGCGAACGATCGTTTCGGGGATCGCGGAGTATTTCACCGCGGAAGAGATGGTCGGGAAACAGGTGCTGGTTTTGGTGAACCTCGCGCCGCGGGTGCTTAAGGGGATCGAGTCTCAGGGTATGATCCTGATGGCGGAGTCGCCAACGGGCGCCCTGTCGATCGTAGCGCCGACGGACTACGACTCGACAGCCGGAGAAGTACCGGCCGGTTCAGTGGTCGGATAGAGCTCGGCCGCAGCGGCCCTGACTCCGCCGACGATATAGGGGAAGACATACTCGCCGACCCCTTTCAACAACGAGTAACTACGGGCTTCGTTCGTCAACTGGTCGAACGAAGCCCGATTTTTTTCAGGCAAATAGGGCCGAAAAGCCTCCAGCGCCATCACGGCCAACGCTGCCAGCAAAATTCCTTTCGCCACGGCGAACAGCGCTCCCAGCAGCCGCAGCGGCCCGGCCAATCCCCCGGTTTTGAGCAGACGGGTGACCAAGTGGCTGAGCAGGATGACGCAGATCATCACTCCGATCAGCACGAGCACGAAAAGCACTTCGGACGGCAACTCAGTCAAGTCGAGCCACTGTCCGATAGCCTGTGAAAACCGATAGGCGACCCATGTTCCGACCACCACACCGACAATCCCGCTCAGCTGGACGAGAATCCCGCTCCGTCCACCGCTCCAGGCGCACCAAACGAGAATAATACAAGCTATGATATCGATGATATTCATTCCTCAAAGAGATTGTTTCCGCCCGATTTAGCAACAGAGCGGCTTGTACGGATCGATACAGCGTCTTTTCGGCAAAATTCTCAGAAGGCCCGCCCCGGGCTTCCGCAACTTCAGCTCGGGGGTGCTGACCCACACGGGCAATTTCGGATACAGTTGGTCTCGCACGATTTTCGACATTTATGCCCGGCTTCTGGATTTTTACGCGGTCTATCTCACCGCCACGAGTGCCAACTACCGTGCTTACGGTCTTCAGTTGCGTTGCCTCTCGGAATAAACGGGACAGGAGAGCTTTCGACGGAACCGATTGGGGACTTAGAACCCGGGCTTATATTCGTTTTCCTATTCTGATTCTGCAGTTCGCGTGTCATGCGGTTTCGGGCTGCCCGCTCCCCGGGTGGGCCAAACGGCCCAGCGCACAAGCTCGGCGATTCTACGAATAACGCTATTTGTCCTCAGCTCTAGCGGTTCGCCGCCAGCGGAGGCGCAATGAGCTCCGACGAGTTGCAGTCCACCGCGGGGGCTGCGGCGAACTGCGCGACCCTACGGGTCGAAGAAGCAACACCTCTTTCATTACCCCAATCCATCGGGTTCGGCCTGTCGCCCATCCCCCCGAAGCCGCTACGCGGCTTGGGCGACAAGGCCGGCGACCCTTTAGGTCGCAAGAGCACAACCCATTCGTCCTCGGCGCCCCCTCACGCGCCGCTAATGCGTCGCCCTCGCCGAGGACGGCGATTCTACGAATCGCGCTACTCGCTCTCGCCCCAAAGCCCGGCAAACGGCTCAGCCCAATCTACCGCCCAAATCCAAGCCCCATACTCGGCCCAGCGCGGTGCGAAAACCGTAACCGGTTTTCGCACCCGCAGAACAGTCGCAGCCCAAAGCACTGCCGCCTCACTGCGGCTCCGCTCTCGCTCCGCCGGTGCCGCTCGGCACCCGAAAGATGGGCGAGCGACGGAATTTTCGCACACGGTCGAGTTTTTCCGCGCGCCTGCGCGATTCATTCTATTTCGGCTCACGCCGAAATAGTTGAATCGCTCCTTAAGGCGTGGCGCGCATCTGTCCTATGGGAGGGTACTGCCCTTACGCCGGGCGGGCGCACCCTTCGGGTGGTTTAATGGCAGCCTCTACCCCCGTTCTTCGTCCGCGGGCCTGGGGAAATCTTGTCAAAACGCACAAAGTGCATTTTGACGATTTCCCTCTTTAGGCGGGGGCACGGTCGAGCTTTACCCCGCCTGAAACTGCCCTGTGCGGGTGGCGATCGGTTAATAAGGCAAAGACAACCCTAACAAAACGACCGATGGGCGCACCGGAGGGACGAGCGAAACTGCGTTTCGCTATGGCTGCTTTTGTTCGCGGGCCCCACCTATAGTAAAAAGAGCCCCAACAAAACGCCCCCACAGGCCGTTCACCGATCTCCGAAAAGAGAAGCCACGAACCGAGCCCCGTCGAACACCTGCAAATCATCGATCCCCTCGCCCACACCGATATATCGCACCGGAATCCGAAACTGTTCCGAAATCCCCACCACGACACCCCCCTTGGCCGTCCCGTCCAACTTCGTGATCGCCAGCGACGTAATCTGCGTCGCCGCCGCGAACTGTTTCGCCTGTTCGAACGCATTCTGCCCCGTCGAACCATCCAACACCAGCATCACCTCGTGCGGAGCATCCGGCACCACCTTCTGCATCACGTTCCGAATCTTGGTCAATTCGTTCATCAGATTGACCTTATTGTGCAACCGCCCCGCCGTGTCGATAATCACCACATCCGCCCCCGCCGCCTTCGCCGCCGAAAGCGTGTCGAACGCCACCGAAGCCGGATCCGCCCCCATCTGCTGCTTCACCAACCTCGCCCCCGCCCGCTCGGCCCACACCTCCAACTGGTCGATCGCCGCCGCACGGAACGTGTCCGCCGCGCCCAGATAGACCCGTTTGCCCGCCGCCGTCAGCCGCGCCGCCAGCTTGCCGATCGAAGTCGTCTTCCCCACCCCGTTGACCCCCACGACCATCAGCACGAACGGATTGCCCGCCGCATCCTTCTCGAACAGCATCCCCAGGTCGGACGACGAAGTCACCGCCGGCGCCTCGGCCAGCAGCGCCGTCACCTCCTCCCGCAAAATCGCATTCAACTCCTCCGCATTCAGATACTTATCCCGTGCCACTCTGGCTTCGATACGCTCGATGATGTGCAACGTCGTATCTACCCCCACATCGGCCGTAATGAGAATCTCTTCGAGCTCGTCGAGCACCTCTTCGTCGACCCGCGACTTCCCCACCAGCGCCCGCGACAGCTTGGAAAATATTCCCTCGCGGCTCTTTTCCAGTCCCCGGTCGAGCGTCCCCTGCTGCGCTTCGTCGGCGTCCTTTTTCCGAAACAGATCGAATATACTCATAGGAATATCAAACCGAATTTTTATTGGTACAACCCATCCAGCTGCGCCCGGATCTTTTCGCTCAGGATATACTCGTCGTACTCCATGTACTTGTCCACCATCCCATTAGGCGTGATTTCGATGATCCGGTTCGCCACCGTTTCGATAAATTCGTGGTCGTGCGACGTCATCAGGACAATCCCCGGGAACGAGACCAGCGAGTTGTTGAACGCCTGGATCGACTCCAGGTCGAGGTGGTTCGTCGGCGAGTCGAGCACCAGCGTATTCGGATTCTCGATCATCATCCGGGCGATCATGCAACGCATCTTCTCGCCCCCCGACAGGACGCTCACCTTCTTGTAGACCTCCTCACCGCTGAAGAGCATCTTCCCGAGGTAGCCCCGCAGGAACAGTTCGCTCGTATCCGGCGAGTACTGCGCCAGCCAGTCGATAATCGAGAGGTCGGAGTTGAAAAACGCCGTGTTGTTGACCGGCAAATAGGCCGATTTGATGGTCACCCCCCACTCGATCATCCCGGCCTCCGGCGCGACGTTGCCCGTGATGCACTCCAACAAGGCCGTCACCGCCCGCGGCTCGCGCGAAAGGAAAACCACCTTGTCCCCCTTCTCGATCGTGAACGACAGATTGCGGAACAGCGTCTCGCCGTCCGGCGTGGAGTAAGTCAGCCCATCCACCGCCAGAATCTTCGTCCCCGGATCGCGTTCCGGCTGGAAGATAATCCCGGGATACTTCCGCATCGACGGCTTAATCTCCTCGATGTTGAGCTTTTCGAGCATCTTTTTGCGCGAAGTAGTCTGTTTCGACTTCGCCACGTTGGCCGAGAAACGCTGGATAAACTCCATGAGCTCCTTCCGCTTCTCCTCGGCCTTTTTATTCTGCTGGGCCTGCTGACGCGCCGCCAACTGGCTCGACTGGTACCAGAAACTGTAGTTCCCGGCAAAGAGGTTGATGTCGCTGTAGTCGATATCGATCGTATGCGTGCTCACCGCGTCGAGGAAGTGGCGGTCGTGCGACACCACGAGCACCGTATTCTCGTAGTTCGACAAGTAGTTTTCGAGCCACATGATGGTATTGACGTCCAGGTCGTTGGTCGGCTCGTCGAGCAGCAGGTTGTCCGGTTTCCCGAACAGGGCCTGGGCCAGCAGCACCCGCACCTTCTCCTTGGCATTGAGTTCGCCCATCAGCGAATAGTGCAGACTCTCCTTGATCCCCAGCCCGCTGAGCAGTTCGGCGGCATCGCTCTCGGCATTCCACCCCTCCATCTCAGCGAACTTCTCCTCCAGCTCCGCCGCCCGCAGCCCGTCTTCGTCCGAAAAGTCCTCCTTGGCGTAGATGGCGTTCTTGGCCTGCATAATCTCCCACAGCGGCTGGTGCCCCATCAGCACGGTATCCAGCACGGTGTGTTCGTCGAATTCGAAGTGATCCTGTTTCAGCACCGAGAGCCGTTCGCCGGGCCCGAACGCGACACTGCCGCGCGTCGGATCGACTTCGCCGGCGAGCACGCGCAGAAAGGTCGATTTCCCTGCGCCGTTGGCCCCGATCACACCGTAACAGTTACCGGGCGTAAACTTCAGATTGACGTCTTTGAACAGGACGCGTTTGCCGAATTGGACTTCTAAGTTGGATACCGTAATCATTTGTCTATTAAAGCTATTTCGATTGCTTAGCCACCCCTCGCCGCCGGGGGCGGAGGGGTTCGTAAAAGGTAGTGAAAGGCAAAGATACCCAAAATATCCGGCAATCGGCCGGAGGAGCGAGCGGTGATTTTTTATTTCTTTGCGGAATCGGGATCGGAGCACACGGGTTCCGGAGTGCCGGAGGGTATGCGTTCCGGCAGGGCGAACGATAAATTCAGCGGCCCACTGCGCCTCTCCTGCTGCGGTTCGAGAGGGGATAGTTATTTCCTGCGGCGACCGGCTCCGCTTCCCCCCGGATGTTCGAGGGGGAGCTGCCATCGCCGCTCACGAAGCGGTCGCTCGCAACACGCCGCCGTGCGCGGTTCCCGCCCCGGGCTACCGCGACTTCGGTCGCGCGGGCTATGAGGGTGTAGCAAGGAACGTCGGCAACAACGGGTACAGTTGGTCGTGTACGCCGGTGACGGGCGGTGTCACGGTGCGGTATTTGGACTTCTACATGCAGGAGCTCAACCCCAGCAACGCGCACAATCGCGGCCACGGTTTTCAGTTGCGTTGCCTCTCAGGATTTATCGCACTCCGATCCCTTTTTATCGCGCTCTATTTTGTGCCGGGATTTTTCCACCACGCGCCGCGTTCGGCAAAGGTGGCGGCCAGACGTTCGATCGACCGGTCGTGGGTCAGTTCGATATCTTTCGGAAAAAAGCAGGCCGGGAGTTGTCCTTTGCTGCGGTGATGCGCCACGCACTGGCAGCAGTATCCGTGACGGGTGCATCTCGTGGCGCTACATGGACAAGCCGCATTCTGAGGGCCTTGTTTACATTCCATGGCTTTTGGAGTAAGTATTATGTTCAAGGTATGGTATCGTCATAGATGTGTCCGGAGGAGGGAATTTCTGTCTTGTTTGGTGTCAAATTTTGCAAATCCCCCGCCCCGGGCTACCGCAACGCAACCTCGGGCGTACCGGTGGGCGTCGGCAACGGCGGGTTCAGCTGGTCTTCCGCCACGAGCGGCATCGGCGGCCTGGACTTGCATTTCAATTCGCAGTACCTCCACGCTAGCCCCTCGGACGGTCGCGCCTACGGTTTTCAGTTGCGTTGCCTCTCGGAATAAACGGAGACAAACCCCGCCCCGGGTTTCCGCAATCGGGATACGGGTGTTCTGACGGGCGTCGGCGGCAGCGGGTACAGTTGGTCTTCCGCTCTTAGCAGGACTAACGGCGTGTTCTTGTGGTTCCACTCGCAGGATCTC